>JAFVUZ010000053.1 GCA_017502435.1 Lentisphaeria bacterium | reverse complement strand
ATTCTTTTATTAACAGTTTCTTTATACGTCCGGTCAAATTTTTATCAGCCATCAAGATATCCAGCAAACGCAATTCTTCTTTTAATATAGAATCGAATCCTGTTGTTCCTGAATTATATTTCTGCATTACAAGTCCCAATGACTCGGCTTGACGCTCCAAAGCGTTAAAATCAGCTTTTTCTTGTTTTGAATAATCCGGGATTTGCACTGCAATCAAAAATTTTTGTAGTGTTTCCGATATTTTCTGTTTTTTCAGATTTGCTTTACTGTCTTTGGAATTAGCGAAGGTCAATCTTATTCCGTTTTCCTTTGGATAAAGTTGCTTGAAATCTGTGGTCAACCCATAGTTGCCGAATTTTACAAAATATTCTCCCGGCAACACCGGCTGGTGATAATTCCAAATATTAGGGTATCGGTGAAGATCCGCATTCGACACTATATGATGCTGCAATTTTCCGGAATTTCCCTGAAAAAGCATACATTTCCCCAGAATAAAGATTTTTCCACCATCTTTTAATCCTGCAGAGTTTTCTGCAACAGGAAAACTTAAAACAGTACCGTCAATATGATATTCAAAATACAAAGGCTTATTTAGATCTTCTCTTTTGACTGGAGCAACGGAACAAACGATTCCATTAAAACTTTTAAAAAATGTTTTATACCTGGCACACTCTTTCAACTCTTTTTTCAATTTATTGTTTTTTATCCACAAAACTGCAATTACAGACACTAAAAACAAAATGCTTATCAGGAAAACTGCTGTAAATCTTTTTCTTTTCATATTCATTCCTCCATCGTCAAATTGACTATATCACAGGTAATATACTATCTCCTGCAGGCGTTTACAAGTGCGGATGAGGTTTTTCTGATTGATTATATTGCCCTTTTACATTGCATCCTGTATGTAAGATGTTTTTTGTGAAATAACTTTACCGTTTGTATCAAAAAGCACTTCGTAAAAATCCTTTGCTTGGGGAGTCGATAAAAAACGCACCGTAAAGTACCCGCGTAATGCAGGAGCTTGCTGAATACGTTTATCAGCGAGAGCTTCATTTGCTGTTTTGAAATAGAGATTGTTGGCACAAGAGTATGGCGGAATGTTTTTCAAAGGTGTGCAAATATGAATATGCGTTCCCCAGGCCTTTTCCGGATTGGAGGCGAATATTCTGACAACCTCTTCCCGATTCTTGCCGACAAAGTTTATTTCAGGCAAGCGGGAAAAACCGGAGCAACCTGTCAAAAATATCATAAAGAAAATAAATGCCGTCAGAATACAGTATTTCATTTTTCATCTCCTTTTGCGGTATTGATGGATTTTATCAGCATTACCCGGATTTGAGAGCAAACATTATTCAATTCCTGATATTTTGCTTCATCAATATAATTAGTTTTCAGCAGAAGTTCCAGCCAGTAACTTGTTTCGTTAGCTTCTTTGAGAGCGATTTGCAGTTTTGCAATAAAATCCGGTTTGCCGTGAGCATATTGCGCTTCGTGGATGTTTGCTCCGATACTGGTTCCGGCTCTGCCGATTTGATTGGAAACGATCGTTTCGTGCTGGCTTTTCAGGAATTTCACCAGATTGAGAATCTGTACTGCAAAATCAACAGATAATGTACGCAACTTGCTTTCAGCCATAAGATGATTTCCTTCCAGAGTTTAATATAGCATGGCAAAAGTAAAATTCAAGGCGGCTTGCCGCCGTGTAAGCACCGCAGGTGCGCTTTTAATCAGAAACACCATCCTTGCTCCCGCAGGGAGAAAACTTCACGGGCAGCGCAAGCTGACCTCTTCACAAGTGTAATGGAGCGTTAGCGGAATGAAACGTCTTCACAAGCAAGGCTTCTCGTTTTTTGTGAAGATGTGAAGAAAAGGCTGCGCCTTTTGAGTGAAGTTGTGCTTCGCACAGTGAAGTGAAGCCGTGCGGCTTCGTTCGCCATTTTTTTGCTTTCAAAAATGCTTTTATGGGATTGCCGCCGTTTAAGCGAAGCGCAGTATAAAAGTTACACCATCCTTACTCCCGGCTTGTCCTCCGCAGCCTTGGCGAAGGAGGAAGGGAGAAAACTTCACAAGTGGAGCGTAAGCGAAACGTCTTCACAAGCGACCAAAGGGAGCGACTTCACAAGCAAGGCTTCTGGAATTTGGTGAAGATGTGAAGAAAAGGCTGCGCCTTTTGAGTGAAGTTGTGCTTCGCACAGTGAAGAGAAGACTTGCGTCTTCGTTCGCCATTTTTTTTGCTTTCAAAAATGCTTCTATGGGATTGCCTTCATTTCATTCAGGCTATCCCGCATTTTTGCAAAAAAAAATGGCGGAGAGGGCGGGATTCGAACCCGCGGTAAGATTACTCCTACGACAGTTTAGCAAACTGTTGCTTTCGGCCACTCAGCCACCTCTCCGCTTATGCGTTGCTTATAAGATATACCATTTTTTGAGTAAATCAAGTTTTTTTTTGTAAAAAATCCGATTTTTTCTCAAAACTTGCTCTTTTTATCACTTTCCGGCAAGTTCGGCAGCGAAACCGGCAAGCGAATTATCCCTCGCTCCGCAAATCAGAACTACATCTCCGACTTCAAGATGCTCATACAGATAGGCCGTAACAAATTCACGATCAGGAGCATAGACAAAATGATCCGCTTTCTTGTAAAGATGCTGCCATTTTTCCACAACTTCCGCCGAACTCGGCTTGAACGATGTTGTTCCTCCCGCATAAAACGGTTCAGTCATCAGAAAAAATTCGTTGGATTTCAAATTCTTTTCCAGCTGGATTCCAAGTTCGTCACGCATAAATCCAAGCGGTCCGTAACCATGCGGCTGAAATATCATATAAATATTATTGGAACTGCGTTCCCTCGCACTTTTCAAACAGGATATGAGTTTTTCCGGATTGTGTGCGTAATCATCAAAAATATAGGCCCCCTGTGAAGATATGCCTGCAAAATCAAAACGACGGAAAACTCCGCTGAATTTTGCCAGCCCATGCAGAATTTCATCAACTTTGAAATCCATCAGCCGCAGCATTCCGAATATTGCCAATGCATTCAATGCGTTATGTTTGCCCCATACCGGCATAGTCAAATTATAAATCCCGTTGAACTGCACATGAAGTTCACGCGACATTATCGACTGGTCATGAAATAAACCGTACGCTTTGAGAATTGATTCATCTCCGAGTTTTGACGGTTTCGTTTTTTCATCGGAAACTGCCACTTCACAAACCTCATAATCACTCAAAAACAATCCGTTCTGCAGTTCGCCGTCTTCAAAAACTGTAACCTTTTGCGGAAAACTCAAAAAAGGCAATATCTCTTCATAAACACTGCGGGCAACAACTGCTCCCCTGCCGGCATTATTAACAAATGTTCCGAAAACTTCAGCCAGTTCCTCCCGGCTGTAATGATCGGTCCCCATATTCAGCACAACAGCATAATCAGGCGTATAACAGAGCAGACTTTTATCGCTTTCATCCGCTTCAAAAACAAAAACTTCCCCGTTGCCCTTCCGGAAATTTCCCACATTATCTTCTGCCTGAAAACGTTTGACTATCGCACCGTTCAAACAATCAACATCGACTCCGCAATTAAGCAAAGTTTCCGCCAGATAAGCAGTTACAGAACTTTTACCGCAGCTTCCCGAAACTGCAATGGTATTTTTAAATGAACTTTCAAGGATGATTTTCTGCAACGCTTCGGAGCGGTGCATTTTCTGCACGCCTTCAGGCAGAACTTTAAAATCCGGATTATCTGATTCGATTGCGGACGAATAAACGACTATATCGCTCTGCTCCGCCGCAAAAAATGAACCATCCTGCGGATAAATGCGGATGCCCTGTTTTTTCAAAGGACTTAAAATACATTGATTTTCGGGTCTCTCCGCTCCGCGGTCGCTGCCTGAAACTTCATAGCCCTGAGCGTGATACATTGAAGCCAGTCCGCTCATGCCTATGCCGCCTATTCCAATAAAGTGAATTTTAGTCATCTGTCTTTTTTTCCTTCCTCAATTACAGTAGGGGCAATATTGAGATATTTCAAGGTCCGTTCTGCAATCGCACGGAAAACAGGACCGGAAACTGTTCCTCCATAATAACTTCTACCCTTTGGAGAATCCACCGTCACCAGCAGAACAAATGCAGGATCATGTGCAGGCACAAAGCCAACAAATGATGCAAAATATTTTCCTCTGGAATACCCCACCCCCGGCACATATTTACGGCTGGTTCCGGTCTTGCCGGCAACTTCATAACCTTTAACTGCCGCCTGCTGTGCAGTTCCGCCCTTGCCTGTAACCTGCACCATCATATCGACGATTTCACGGTGAGCCTGCGGATTTTTGAACATCTGAATTGGCGGTTCATAAGGCATGACTTTAACTTCTTTGGTTTCAGGGTCCTCGATACGGTCGATCAGACGGATTTTGCGTAAATTTCCGTTATCTGCCAAAGCACCGTAGGCACGCACCATCTGAACCGGAGTGACATTAAGTGCATAACCCATCGGGATACGTGAAACAGTCAATCCGTCCCAGCGGCTGACCGGCTTCAAATCTCCGACAGATTCAGGTGTAAGCGGAATGCCGGTACGCTGTCCGAAGCCGAACTTGCGGAGATTATTATAAACATTTTTCTCCCCCATCATGATACCGATTTTTGCAGTGCCGATATTACTGGACTGTTTTATAACTTCTGTCACGGAGACTTTGCCGATACGGTGAGAGTCTGTCAAGGGTTTTCCGCGGAATATCCAGTAACCGTTTTCGCAGTCAATGATCGTCTCCGGTCTGACCATGTTATTATCAAGAGCAAACGCCACAGAAAAAGGTTTTATAATAGAACCGGGTTCCATAACATCGGCAATAATGCGGGGGCGGACGGCTTCATTGGTAATAGTTTTGCGGTTGTTCGGATCAAAAGTAGGACGCTGTCCCATCGCCATAATATTGCCTGTTTTCGGATCAAGCATAATGGCATAAATCGCCTGACTGTTGAGTTTCTCAAATGCTTTATCCAGTTCATCTTCCAAGATTGCCTGAATCGGTTCACGGATGGTGAGATAAATATTTTTGCCGTCCTGAACATCAAACTCTTCGGAAAGACCGTAACTCAACTTGCGGCCGTCACGGCTTATTTCCACCAGATTCTGCACAGATTGCGGCCTCAAATGTTTATCCATGGCACGCTCAACTCCGAAAGTCGGTTTCTCTCTGCCCTTATCATAAACAGTTATTCCGAGGATGGGAGCGAGCATTGAGCCTTTAGGATAGAAGCGTTTATGTGCGTGCTCAAAATAGAGCCCCTTCAATTTCTGTTTTGTGATTTCCTGCCGGATCAGTGCGGCAGTTTCCAGTGAAAGTTCACGGCTGAGCTGTATGTAACGTGATCTGCGGAGCTGCACTTTACCGTTACTGTCAAGAATATACTTGCCGCTTTTATCTCTTTTGGGGACAAGGCGGCAGAGTTTTTTCAATACCGTATTATAATCGAGTTTCAGAATATCTGCACACATTCTGGCGGTTTTCTGTTCATAACAGTTTTTTTCCGGCAGCATATGCGAAGCATCGGCAATCAAACGCACATACGGCTGATTGGAAATCAGTATAAAATTGTCGTTGCTGAAAATCTCACCGCGTTTGCCGTGTTTTTTCTTGAAATCGGTATAAGTTCTTTTTGCCCGTACAAGATACTCTTCATGCTTATTTATCTGAACATTATACAATCCGCAAATAACATAAATCGCAAATGGCATAAACAGAAAGATCACGCACAGCAAAATACGGAATTTGATCTTTTCATTACTGCTTAACATAAATCCCCCCCTGAATTAAAAAATTACCGATGTCCGGAAGGGCGGTCAATATCAGCGATCTGCCTGCTGTCATCTTTTTGGGAACTATTTTTGTCCGCCTGCTCAGGAGCATATTGTTTATACGGATCAGCAAGTGAAATCCTCTTGATTTGCGAATAATCAGGTTCCCGCAGTTTTAGATTGAAACGTGTTATCTGACGGTCGATCATGGTACGTGAACTTGCCGCCTCGTAACGGTTTTGAAGATTTTTAAGTTCACGGTCAATATCTTCTATTTTCCGTGTAACAGCAGTATTATCGCGTTCAATCATCTGAATCTGCTGATTCAAATAAATATATGAATTGGCGACAGCAAAAATCGCCAGCAGCAGCATTATAAGTTTAAGGATTACACCGCAGTATATCCTCCAAACGGAATGCTCCTTGATGGGCTTTCGCTGATTCTTCATTTTTTCGGTTTGAATGTTCATTTCAGTTTGAACTCCGCCAATTCTATTTTTTTATCAGTTATCTTTTTTGCAACCCGCAGTTTTGCACAGCTGCTGCGTTTATTTTCATTCAATTCTTTTTCGGATGCACAAAGCACGCCCCTGGTCAGGATTTCAACCTCCGGAGTATGTCCGCAGACACAAACCGGAAACGACGGCGGACAGAGACACCCTGTACTCAAACGCTTGAAAAACTTTTTAACTATCCTGTCCTCCAGCGAATGAAAACTTATCACTGCCAGAATACCGCCGTTTTTCAAAACGTTGAATGCTCCAACCAGACCTTTCTGCAACTCTCCGAGTTCATCATTGACCTCAATACGCAAAGCCTGAAAGACCAGCGTAGGCGAAGGCAATTCCCCCGGACGGGCACGTCCAAGCACCAGGTCACAGAAATCAACCAGTTCCAAAGTCGTCGAAAAAAGTTTCTTCTCCCTCTCTTCAACCACTTTGCGGGCAAGTTTTTTTGCCATCCTGATCTCGCCGTATTCTTTAAAAATACGGACAAGCTCATCTTCCTCGTATTGATTCAGAATGCGGCTGGCTGTCAGCGGCGAACTTCTGTCCATACGCATATCCAGAGGGCCGTTCATCCGCCATGAAAAACCTCTTGAGCCGTCATCCAGCTGCGGACTTGAAACGCCGATATCCAGCAAAACAGCATCGATATCGCCGTGCCATCCTTCTGCATTGGCAATCTTCTCCATATCAGAGAAAACTCCATGATGCAGAAACACTCTGTCTTTATAATCTCTCAAACGATACGAGGCACGTTCGAGAGCTTGTATATCTCTATCAATACCAACGACTTGCAGTCCCGGATTCTGCTGCACGGCATTCAATGTATGACCGCCGTTGCCAAGCGTTCCATCAATCATTTTTGCGGGGGCACCGCCAAAATCCAGAAAAGCTGCAACCTCTTGATTCAGAACGGAATAGTGTTCCAGCATTTCAGCCATCACACACCTCCACCAAAGGAGAAACCATTAACAGATTCACTGATTTTCTGAAACTCATCCAGATAGGCATCATCGCCGAGATTTTCGGACGACTGCCAATTTTCAAGTGAACAAAGTTTTATGTGCGTCAGTGCCCCTATCATTTTGAGCTGATTGGTGACACCGATTGCAGCAAGCATATTTTTGTCGAGTTTGATTCTGCCCTGTTTGTCACAGCGGCAGTCTCTGGCTCTGGCACCGATTTTTGCCAAAGCCGCCTGAAGTTCGCGGTTGGCAAGCGAAAGTTTACCTGCTTTCTGCAGAAATTCACGGAAAGTGGCAAACGGAAAAAGCAAAAGATCATTGTCACGGCCGGGCAAAAGTATCAAACGGGTCTCCCCCTCTTCCTGCCGCCAGTCTCTGGGTATGGCGATCCGTCCCTGGGAGTCGAGAGAGTGTTCGTACTCACCAAAGAAAAATGTTTCATTATCAAATGTTTGCGGATTTTCCATACCTTTATTCACCTATTTTCCCCTTTTCTCCCCTATTATACATCATAAAGGCACTTTTCGCAAGTTTTTTTTGAAAAAAAATAAAAAAAATTTAAAAATTTTAAGAAAAACACTTGCATTTTTAAAAAATTGTAGTAAATTCAATATTGTAATGATTACAGAATTGTAATTAAAACAATTTTTCATAACCCAAAGAAAGGATCACAACATGAAAAAATTCGTCTGTACTGTCTGCGGTTACGTCCACGAAGGAAACGAAGCCCCCGAAGCCTGCCCCCAGTGCAAAGCCCCCAAAGCAAAATTCAATGAAAAAATTGAAGACGGCAATATTGCATGGGCAGATGAACACCGCATCGGCGTTGCCAAAGATGTCGATTGCGAAATCGTCGAAGGCCTCCGTGCCAACTTCACCGGTGAATGCACCGAAGTCGGTATGTACCTCGCAATGAGCCGTCAGGCTGACCGCGAAGGCTATCCCGAAGTCGCTGAAGCCTACAAACGCATCGCTTTTGAAGAAGCCGAACACGCCGCAAAATTTGCTGAACTCCTCGGCGAATGTGTCGCCCCCTGCACCAAAACCAACCTCAAAGTCCGCGTTGAAGCCGAAGGCGGTGCCTGCGAAGGCAAACTTATGATCGCCAAACGTGCCAAAGAACTCGGTTTGGACGCAATTCATGATACCGTTCACGAAATGTGCAAAGATGAAGCCCGTCACGGTGCTGCTTTTGCAGGTCTCCTGAAACGTTATTTCGACAAATAAAAAAAGGGAGCAAAGAAAATACTTTGCCCCCATGCTCCGGAGAGAAAATGCTTGAAACAGCAGAAAAATTGAGAACTTTCGGGATACGTCCCTCAGTTCACCGCATGGCGATTTACCGCTATCTGGATGAGAAACGCAATCATCCTACAGCGGAAATGATATTTCAAGCACTCTCTCCGGAGAACCCAACTCTTTCACGCACAACAGTTTATAACACACTTAAACTCTTTGCATCTTCAGCTGCTGTAAGTGAAGTTATCATCGAAGACGGAGAAATGCGTTACGATGCTGACATTGCCCCGCACGCACACTTCAAATGCAGTAAATGCGGAGCAATCCATGATTTCTTCTTTGTTCCGCACGAACATCTTCCCAGACTCGCTCCTCAATTCAAAATTCAGGAAATTCATGTCAATTACCGCGGTATTTGCCCTGAATGTTCTGAAAACGCCATGCAGGATTGAGGAGCCTATTTTTATTTTTCCATCTCTTTTTTCACTTTTTCAAGTTCGACATCGTAGCCTGTCGTCTGTTTACCGACTTTAAATTCGTTGATTGTTTCAATACCATCGGCGGTTGTTTTTTCGGTCGATTTGACAGTTACGTTATCTTTGGTACAGCTGAAAGTTCCGTAACCCAGTGCACCGTAAGGACAGGCAAAGCCGAAACCCTGAACATTGATGTTGTGACCGCAACCAACAAGCATTAAACTTGCCGCCGTCATAATGATTGCTTTTTTCATTTTTCCTCCATTTTGTTTTCAAGTTTTTTTATACGGTTTTCGTGTTCAGTCATCATGACTTTGCAGAATTTATCGGGAACGCAGGTCTTCAAATCCTTGCGAAGCACCCGCAATTCATGAATTATCAAACTCAAAAGAATCGACACTACGGCGGTAAATCCTCCCGCAAGCAAAGTGATTTCAGTTTGTAAATGTTCAAGCATTTTTTTTGCCTTTCTGTTATTTTTTTGTATGGCTGTGTACTAAACGCAGACTGATTTTTTATTACAAGGGGGCTTACGCCGCCCCCTTGTATCCCCGGCGCCGGGTACGACCCGGTGCGATATTACGCTGGTGCGTGAATGTCGGCGGCTGTGTGGTGTTTAGCTATTT
>JAFVUZ010000052.1 GCA_017502435.1 Lentisphaeria bacterium | reverse complement strand
GGGGTATGCCGTTCGTTGCTGTCGCAACTCACTATACCCCCGAACCCCCTCAATTTTTTTTAATTATCAGTCAATGTTTAGTACAGAGCCTTTCTGAAAAAGATGCCGTAGCGGTCAAAGAATTTATGCCGGGCATTTTCGAGTGTGTCTTTATTGGCAAAAAGGGCAAAGAAGGATGAGCCTGAACCGGAAATTCCGACATGCAGAGCACTCAGGTCAAGCAGATATTTTTTCCAGATGAGATATGCCGGAAATTTGGAAAAGAGCAGAGATTCAAAATCATTCTGCAAACATTCTGCAGCCGTCAAAATATCGTCATTTTGCAATGCCAAGTTCAATTTGTCCGTCAAATTTGACGGATCATCCCCGATAACTGACGGATCGAGATGTTTGAATGCCCACGGCGTGCTGATTGAAAAAACAGGTGCCAAAATTAGCAGATTTAATTTTGCGGAACACTCCAGAGTTGTGATATTTTCACCGATTCCTCTGACGCGGCTGATTTTGTTGATAAGGAAAAACGGGACGTCAGCTCCAAGAGACAGTGCTGTTTCATGCAGTTCTGTTTCTGATAATTTATGATAGAAGGAGTTGAGCAGTTTTAATACAGCAGCACAATCTGAACTGCCGCCGCCGAGACCGGCACCGATGGGGATTTTTTTCTCCAGATGGATGCGGCATGATGGCGAGACTGCCGCTTTCCGGCAATAAAGTCTGAATGCTTTTGTACAGAGGTTGTTTTCTGCATCCGTCATTTCAGCATTATTTGATGATATGGAGACACCGCCTTTGCCGTCCTCCAGCAAAGTCAGAGTCAGTTCATCTGCAAGTTCCAGAACCGGCACAAAAATACTGTCCAGCAGATGATAACCGTCAGCACGCCTGCCGACAAGTTTCAAAGAAAGATTGATTTTGGCGGCGGCTGACGTTTGAAAAATTGTCTCTTTCGGACTCATTCAGCAGCATTGTCGCTGGCTTCGAGTTCCTGCTGTGAACAGGGAGCGAATTTGAAGCCGTATTTGTCGTTGTAAGCACGGATTTCATTCTCGATGGCGATAGCGACACGCAAGGCACGGAGTCCCTGTTCGCCGGAGACTTTGGGATCGACGACTTTGCCGGATGCTTTGGTTGCTTTGACGGCATCGATGAAATCTGCAAGTTCAGCTGCGAGGGCATTTTTTTCGTCAAGTTCGACATCTTTGCGGGCAAGACCGATTTTGTTGCGTTTGAGAACCATGGCTTTGCGTGTCATATAGTCCATGGAGATATATGTATCTTCCTGGAAAACGCGGAAACGTCTCTGCGGCTCCTGACTGACACGGCTGGCGGTCATATTGGCACAGCTGCCGTTTTCAAATTTGATACGGACATTGACAATATCTTCAGTTCCGCTCAAAACCGGAATACCGACGGCATCAATTCGTTCAACTTCTGAATTGACCATGGAAAGGACGAGGTCGATATCGTGGATCATCAGGTCGAGAACGACGCTTACTTCAGTACCTCTGCGGTGCATTCCGGGACGTGCGGGGGGGTAAAGTGCCAGGCGGTGAGCTTCGATAAAGCGGGTATTTTCGGCATATTTTTTGATGAAATCCATTGCCGGATTAAAGCGTTCAACGTGACCTACGCCGAAAACTACGTTGTTTTCTTTGGCACATTTAACCATATCTTCGGCCTCAATGATTGAAGCGGCGATGGGTTTTTCGACGAGAACGTGTTTGCCGAGTTTAAGCAACGGCATGGTGCTGGCATGGTGGTAGGTTGCAGGAACTGCGACACTGAAAGCTTCGCATTTTGCAACAAGTTCATCGCAATTCTTGTAGACGGGTATATTGAATTCAGCACCGACCTTTTTGGCGGTTTCTGTCATGACGTCAAAAATTCCTACCAATTCGACATCAGGATTTTCCAAATACAATCTGGCATGATGACGGCCCAATGCTCCGACTCCGATGACACCTACTTTGATCTTTTCTGACATAAAAAACTCCTGTGGTTTGTGATTGATAACAAAATTTTTCATTAATATACACTTTTTTTTTGAAAAAAACAGTTTTTTTTGATAAATTTTTTGAAATCTTGCATCTTTGATTGTATATTGAGGTAATTTCAAAACAATATTATATAAATAAAGGAATTATTATGAGTAATTACAAGTACAAGAGAATCCTACTCAAAATCAGCGGCGAATCACTTAAAGGCAGTGAAGAACACGGATACCAGGCTGCCGCTGTGGAAGCTATCGTGGAAAAAATCCGTAAAGTCATTGATAACGGTATGGAAGTCGCTCTCGTTTGCGGTGCAGGAAATATCTGGCGTGGTGTAAACGGTGCTTCCGGCGGTATGAACAGAGCCAATGCAGATTATATGGGGATGCTCGGAACAGTGATGAATGCACTCTGCCTCAGAGATTTTTTTGAACGTGCCGGAGTTGAAGCAATCGTGCAGTGCAGTGTTCCGATGCCCCCGATCGCCAAAGGAATTGACCGTGTTGAAGCAAACAAGGCTCTTGAAGCAGGAAAAGTTGTGATTTTTGCCGGCGGCACAGGCTGTCCGTTTTTCACTACCGATACAACTGCAGTTCTCCGTGCGTTGGAAAATGATTGCGAAGCTGTTCTCAAAGCTACCAAAGTTGATGGAATTTACAGTGCAGACCCTTTCAAATATCCTGATGCTGAACGATATACAGAGTTGAGTTTTGATGATGCAATTTCCAAACAGCTTAAGGTTATGGATGCAAGTGCTTTTTCCATGTGCCGTGACAACAATCTGCCCATAATCGTCTTCAATTTTGCAGACGAAGAGGGACTTGACGGTATTTTGCGTGGTGACAACAGTGCAGGAACTATAGTTTATTGAAAGGATTTTTATAATGATACATCCGACAGCAATCGTCTCCTCCGGTGCAAAAATCGGAAAAAATGTTGAAATAGGTCCTTATGCAGTAATTGAAGATAATGTTGAAATCGGTGATAATTGTTTTATTGATTGTCAGACAAAGATTTGTAAATTTACTACAATCGGTTCAAATACAAGAATTTACAAAAATGCAATCGTAGGCGAGGACCCGCAGGATCACCGTATGGTCCCCAATACTGAATCTTATACAATAATCGGTTCAAATGTCGTTATCCGTGAATATGTTACAGTTCACCGCTCCCCGACACCCGGTGCAATTACCAAAGTCGGTGACGGCTGTATGCTTATGGCATTCGTTCATATTGCACATGATGTTAAACTCGGCAATAATGTGACTATTGCCAATCATTCGATTCTTTCCGGACACATTGAAGTTGGTAATAATGTTGTGATTTCCGGACACGTAATGATCCACCAGTTCTGCCGTATCGGTGATATGGCAATGGTTACTCCCGGAACTAAAATCCGTCAGGATGTGCCGCCTTATGTCCTGCTTTCGGACAATGGCAAAGTTGCAGGCTTGAATATTGTCGGTCTGCGTCGCTCCGGTATGACCGCAGCAGAACGCAGCGGGCTTAAAAAAACACTTAAAACCTTCTATTTCAAGGGGTTGAATTTCAGTAACGCTGCCAAAGAGATGGAGAATGCTGATTTTACAAATCAATATACTGACAAATTCTGTGAATTTATGACTTCCAGCAAACGCGGTGTTCTGTCCGCTGATCCGGAAGTTCTTGCCGCCGCAATGCGTGGTGCGGAGGATGAAGAAGAATAAGAGGATGTTTATGTTAAAGGCGATTTATTTATTTCCTGTTTTTCTGGCGATATTTGTATGCGGATGTGTAACTACTTACACCGGAAGTATTACCAAATTTCCGGAACGTACCAAATTTGACCCGATCCCCAATGCAAAACTCAAACTTGAACCGGTCGGCAGACGTGAACTTATCTCCGGCGTCGATGACAGTATAACACTCAAACTGACCAATATCGGCAGAAATACCATCCGTATTGAGGAGTGGTATATGAAGGAAGTCGATAATTTCATCGTCTATTATCAGCCGTGGAAACCGGGTACAACTGCTCCGGATCCTCTGGCGTGGGAAGTTATTTATCCTGTAACGCTGGACAGACCCAAACGTTATCCGCTGGATATGTCGCCGGGGGTGAGTGTTCTGGTGCGTTTCGGTTTGCCTTTTGTTGACGGCTTGAAAGTCACTCCCGGCAAGGAACGCCGCTTTTTTCTGCGTGCCACTTTGAGTTTGCGGACGGTCAAAGCAGAGAGTGAAATATTTGCAATTTCAGTATTATAAACACTTTAAGGAGTTATAAATATGTTCAATACAGAAAATTCATTGCTGGTTATTGTCGATGTCCAGCAGAAACTCATGAATGCCATGAGCAACAGTGAAAATTGTCTTGCCAAAGTCAGACTGCTGGCGAATTCTTTTGCTTTGATGAATGTTCCGGTCATAGTTACTGAACAGTATCCCAAAGGTCTCGGTCCGACAGTTGATGCGGTAAAAGAAGTTTTGCCGGAGAATACGCCTTTTATTGAAAAATCTGCCTTTTCATGCTGCGGAGCAGATGATTTCAATACAAAAATTCAGGAATCTGAACGCAAAAATATCATCCTCTGCGGTGTCGAAAGTCACGTTTGCGTACTGCAGACTGCAGTAACTTTGCTGAACAGAGGCTTCAATGTCATTCTTGCCGCGGATGCCGCCAGTTCACGCAGTGAAAATGACAAGGCTCTCGGTTTGTCATTTCTTCGCCATGAAGGGGTGAAAGTTTTAAGTGCTGAATCAATTATTTTTGCTTTGCTCAAAGATTCAAAGCATCCGTCTTTTAAAGCTGTAAGTGCTTTGCTGAAATAAATTTAAGAGGAATTTAAAATGCTTTGTCAAACTGATTTTCTCAATGCTTTTGAAAAATATTTCGGTTACCGTGCATCGGTTCTTGCTCAAGCCCCCGGCAGGTTGGAGATACTCGGTAATCATACAGATTACAATGAAGGTTTTGTTTTGAGCTGTGCTGTCGGTTTCGGCGTGACTATTGCCATCGCTGAAAACGGACTTGACCACTGCCGCGTCCGCAATCCGGAATTTGCCGGAGATGCTGAAAGCATTATCAATCTTGAAAATGTCGGCAGTGCCGTTCCCGGGGACTGGGTCAATTATATCCGCGGAGTCATTACTGAACTTGGAAAAAGAAATATTAAAATCCGTCCGTTTGACGCTCTGGTGCAGAGTGATTTGCCGGTTGCTTCAGGTATGAGCAGTTCTGCCGCATTGGAAGTCGGTTTCAGTTTCGCTTTCAAGGAACCTTTCGGCATTGAACTTGCCAATGAAGAGTGGGCACGGCTCGGTCAGGCGGTTGAAAATGATTATCTCGGTCTCAAAACCGGACTGCTGGATCAATTCAGTTCAATTTTCGGACAGAAAAATGCACTTATTCTTTCTGATTTCCGCACGGTTGAAGTCCTCCGTACTGTGCCGCTTCCGGAAGGTTATGTGCTGGTCGTTGCCAACTCCATGATCAAACACAACCTCGTGGATTCTGAATATAACAGCCGCCGTGCCGAATGTGAAGGGGCCGCTGAAAAAATCGCATCCAAACATAATTTTGTCAAAAAACTCCGTGATGTTTCACCCGCTTTGCTTGAAAGTGAAAAAGATAATCTCACTTTGCTGGAATACAAACGTGCAAAACACGTTACCGGTGAATGTGACCGTGTCAAATGTGCAGTTGAATTTTTGGACAAAAATGATATAAATGCTTTCGGCAGACTGCTTTTTGAATCTCACGAGTCCAGCAGAGACAATTTTGAAAACAGTACCGCTGAACTTGATTATCTGGTCG
Organism: Lentisphaeria bacterium; assembly: GCA_017502435.1. GTDB lineage: Bacteria > Verrucomicrobiota > Lentisphaeria > Victivallales > Victivallaceae > RGIG5270. The sequence continues at coordinate 3,437 of JAFVUZ010000052.1, read as the reverse complement.
AACTTGCCAAAAGTATTCCCGGCTGTCTCGGTGCCCGTCTTTCCGGCGGCGGCTTCGGCGGGATAACCATTCATCTTGTCCGTGAAGCCGATAAGGATGCTTACATGAAAGCGATCCGTGAAGCATACAAGTTGCAAACAAATATTGACCCGCAGATCCTCGCCTGTGAAATCGGGCAGGGAGCAAGGGCAATCAAATTGGAGAAGTAATAATGAAAAACATTTTCAATCTGTCACTTTTGGTTTTGTCTTGCCTCGTTTTGTGCGGATGTTCATTCAAAGAGATAAACCGCAACCTTGATAATTCAAAAAAACTCCGTGTCGGTATGACCAAAGAACAGGTGCTTGACATTATGGGTGAACCTTTGCGGGATGCTTCATTTCATGAAGAAAACGTCTGGCATTATTTTGTACGTATCAACTGGTATGACGGTTTGTACACCCGCGATGAATGTATGCCGCTGGTTTTTGTCAATGATAAACTTGCCGGCTGGGGTAATGAGTTCAAGGCCCGCATGGATACAGTTGCTCCCATGAAAAAATTTGTTGAACCGGAAGTGAAAAAGTAATTCTCTATGGCTGTTTCATCCCGTTTCAATATCCTTAAAAGTTCGCTTGGAATGTCGGCGGCAACTCTTATGAGCCGCGTTCTGGGACTGGTGCGTACTATTCTGGAGGCTGCAGTGCTTGGCGGCAGTGCAGCGGCAAGTGAGTGGGGATTTGCTATAATTTTTCCGAATATATTCCGCCGTCTGCTGGGCGAAGGGGCATTGGGAACTGCGTTGATACCGCTGATAAGCGGAGCGGAGACGGAGGAGGAGAAACTCAGAATACGCCGCAAACTCGGAGTGGTTTTCACGGTTCTCGGAGCAATATTGATAATCATTGTTATTCTGTTCTCGCTTTTTGCCATGTTGTTCGGGCATCTTTTTGCAAGGGAATATGTCCGCAATGCCTTTGAACTTGTGCCGTATCTCATGCCCTATGCATTTTTCATCTGTCTGATTGGTATTGGGGGGGCGTGTTTGAGTACCAAACGGGTATTTTTTCTGCCTGCACTGGCGGGCTTGCTGCTGAATATTTTTATTATTTCGGTTCTCGGTTATTTTTACTATACAGAAACGCCTGATGTTCAAACAGTTCTGCATCGTTTGACCCGGGCGGTATTGATTTCCGGAGTGATTCAGCTTGTTTTCATTGGCTGGCTGATGAAAAGAAATGGAATTTTTCCGGAGTTCAGTTTTTTATATTTCCGTGAAAACAGAGAAATTTTGAAAGAACTCTGGCAGTTGGCTCTGCCGGGATTGCTCGCAGGGTCTGCTCTGCAGCTGAGTTTGCTGATTGACAAGACTCTGGCGGTTTTTATCAGTGCAAATGCTTTGCCGGCATTGAGTTATTCTGAACGCATTGTTTATCTGCCGGTGGGAGTTTTTGCGTTGTCGGTCGGTTCGGTGCTGATGGCGGATATGTCACGTGCGGCGGCGGCGGGCAGAATGGATGAGATGCTGGATGATTTGCAATTCAGTCTGCGTCATGTGATTTTCTGTTGTATTCCGATGAGTATTTTTGTTGTATTTTTCCGTGCAGAGATTATTGAAGCGTTATTTTTACGCGGCAATTTCACTATGCATGATATGACAGAAACGTCATGGGCGATGTTGTTTTACTGTCTTGGAATACCGTTTTTCTGTTCGGTCAAAGTTATAACTCCGGCATTTTTTGCCCGGAAGGACATGAAAACGCCGATGAAAATTTCCATGATTGCGATTGTTGTCAATGTAGTTTTGAACTTGATTCTGATGTGGAAGATGAAGCAGGGCGGGCTTGCTTTGGCGACAGTGCTTGCAAGTGTGCTGAATAATATTCTTTTGATAATTTTTCTGCAAAAAAGTGATTTCAAATTGAATTGGAAAGAGTTGGGGAGCACTTTTGGCAAAACTGCGGTTTCTTCTGTTGCGGCGTGCTTGCTGGTTCTTTTGTGTGCGGCATTTCTGCTTAAAATCAATTTAATGCCGGGCAATAAATTTATTGCAGTTATAATTTTGCTTGTTCTCTATGGATTTATTTATCTTGCGGCAAATTTTCTGCTGCGGGCCGCTGAACTTCATGAATTTCTTTTGCTTTTAAAAAGGAAAGGAAGAAAAAATTGAAAGTTCCTCCGGCTTTGATGAGAAAAGCGGGTGAAGCCGTTGTCTCCTACAAAATGATTGCAGACGGGGACCGTATTCTGATCGGTCTTTCCGGCGGCAAGGACAGTTTTGTGCTGGCTCATGTTCTGCATGAACTTCAGAAAAAAGCTCCGGTGCATTTTGAGCTTGTCTGTGCCTCTTTTGATCCCGGATTTGAAGGTTTTGAACTTGAAAAGATCCGTGATTATGCCGTTGCTCAAAACTGGGATTTCCATTCTGTCAAACTTGATATTGCCCCGATCATCAATGAAAAGGACTTTGAAGAGTCGCCCTGTGCACTCTGTTCCCGCCTCCGCCGCGGCCATTTATATCGTTTGATGGATGAACATAAGTGCAATAAACTTGCTCTCGGGCATCATGCTGATGATGCGATTATTTCCTTTCTCATGTCCTGTTTCCGCGGCCACGGACTTTCGACTATGGGGCCTAATGTGCCTGCTCTGGAGGATAAACGCATCATCCGGCCGCTTATTCTCATTCCGGAAGATAAAATTGCGGCATTCGCAACTGCTTCAGCATTACCTGTTTACGGTGGATGTATTTATAAAAAATATCTCGATGACAATGGTGATCGTGTCTTTTTCAGGCAGATTCTTGCTCAAATTGAGCAAAAAATACCCGATTTCCGCTCTCTCGTTCTCAAATCTCTCGGAAAAATTGAGCAAAACTACCTTTTTGATAAAAAATTTATAGATTTTTTGAAAAAATGATTTGCTTTTTTGCAAAGTTCGGCTATATTAAAGAGTATTAACAAAACTGCGTTAGTTAATAAAACAAACGCGGGGGAGTAGCTCAATTGGTTAGAGTACCACCCTGTCACGGTGGATGTTGCGGGTTCGAGTCCCGTCTCTCTCGCCATTTTTTTTGCCTTTTTTCTGTGGGGTGCCGCAGGCTTACATAACAATCGTGTATAAAACAAATAATCAGTCATGCAAATAAATTTGCTGACTGATTTTTTTGTTTTATACGAACTCTCTGCATGGCAGAGAGACGATTGTTTTGTGGGTTGCCCTGCGGTACTCGGCGTACCGCCTGCGTTCCTCACGCACCCCGCCTGCTTCAGTATGGGGATTTCTGGGAGTGGAGGCTGTTGCAAAACTGTTTTGTGGGGAAAAAACCTTTTTGAAATGCTATATTCCCAATATGGGGAGATAACTTATTTTGTGCTTTTTTGCAGGGGCTTACGCCGCCCCTGCACCCGGCGCCGGGTACGACCCGGAGCGATGTGACGCTGGCGCGTGAGTGTCAG
>JAFVUZ010000051.1 GCA_017502435.1 Lentisphaeria bacterium | reverse complement strand
TTCGTTGCTGTCGCAACTCACTATACCCCCGAACCCCCTCAATTTTTTTTAATTATCAGTCAATGTTTAGTACAGAGCCAATTTTTACAGTAAAATATATTTTAAATTATTTGTAATAAACAAATTGTAATTGCTTTTATTGGAACAATAAAAGCAATTACGGTAAAAGTTTTTGGAAAATGGGGTGTGGGGAAAAGAACCTTTTTTCAAAAAGGTTTTTTCCCCACAAAACAGTTTTGCAACAGCCCGTTTTTTTACAGGTTTTGTCCTGTTGCGGGATTTATTTCAGAATGACTTGAACGGTGACTTTTTCGCCTGCTTTGGCATATGGGATAAGATTTGAGTCAAGTTTGCTGCCGTTGACGGTGATTTCGACGGATTGACCGGATTTGCCGTCGGGATTGGCGAAGTTGAAAGTGTAATCCGCACCTGCAATTTGACGTGCAATAGAATAGGATTTCCATTCGTTCGGAATACAGGGGGCGATTCTGATGCCGTCAACACGCACCTGAACTCCGAGCAGAAATTCTGTGGCAACACGGTACATCCAGGAGGCTCCTCCGGTCAGATGAGACAGAGAGGCTTTGCCGTAATTGCCGTTCTCCGGAGCATAGACCCATGAGGCAAAAGCATAAGGTTCTCTGCCGTAAATATCGGCAGATTCGGAGGCTCGCATACAGGGCATGATTTGATTGAAATATTTCCATGCACGTTTGTTGTTGCCGAGAGAGGCTTCAGCGATGACTGCCCATGTGTTTGCATGATAAAAAAGTCCGCCGTTTTCGCCTGCGGCAACATAATTTCCGGTGTAACGTCTGCCGTCAACGAGTTTGGTAAATCCGGGATATGAAATACGGATCCCGCAGGGGGAATCGAGGATTTCGGAAACGCTTTGCATTGCCTGTTTAACGTGAGCATTGTCGAGAGTTCCTGCAATTGCCGCCCAGGATTGGGTGTTGAGGAAGATTTTACCTTCATCGCAGTTATTTGAGCCCATTGCATAATCGGGGAAGAGCAGTCGTTTGTACCATTTGCCGTCCCATGCGGCATTATCGACTGCCTTGCTGAATGCTTCGATGCGTTCATTGAGGAAACTGATGGTTTCTGCGTATTCAGTGTTGTCAAGCAGACGGATAAGCAGTTTTGCCGCAACGATATACTGCTGGGCGACCATAACACTTTCGCCGTCACTCATTACAGCACTGATAATGGCAAGAGAATCGTTCCAGTCGCAGCTGAAAAGTTTTGGGAAACCGTTTTTCCCGACTTCAGTTCCGGTAAAACGCATGGCACGGACGAGCAGTTCCAGAACAGTTGAAGGATTGCCGTCATAATCATTCAGTTTTTCATAGAGAATGGCGGAATCGCCGGTTTCGGCAATGTATTTTGAAATGGTGAAAATGCCCCAGACAATTGCATCACAGCGGATGTGTGACAGATTGCCGCATTTTAACGATTTCGGGTCGATATTGGTGGTGATTTGACCGTTTGAACGGACAGAGTGCATGAGCAGCATGATATTTTCCCGGGTTTCAGCAGGGAAGAGAACTGCACCGGACATAATATCCTGCATGGTGTCACGGAACGTTTTGGAAGTTCCCGTACCGGTATGACGGTGTGAAATTGAGCGGCCGCAACGCATGGTTGTTTTGATATTTTTTGGAAACCAGACATTGACCATTTCGTTGAGAGCCGGATACGGAGTATTGACCTGCTGTTTGGCAAGAACGGAATCCCACATATTTTTGAAAGATTCCATTTCCGCATCGACAGTGTTGAAATTGTCGTATTTTTCAAGCAGTTGAGCCGCTTCTTCAAGTTGCGGTGCATTGGCAAATTTGATTATGACCCGTTCAGATGTATGCGGAGCGAGGGTGAAATCGAGTTCAAAAGAGCCGCACATCTGCAACCCTGAACCTGAAACTTCGGAATTGGACAAACCGTTGATGATTGCCTGCGGAGCAGATTCATCACTGCAGACTCCGACGAATTTTTCCCGGAGCATTTCGTAGCGGGTGAATTTTTTTGATGCACCCATGAGCGAGCAGCCCGGATGCTGTGCTTCAAATGCAAAATAATCCAGCTTGAGTGCATTGTATTGTGCTTCATAAGTTCCGGTCATCTGATTGCCGCAGAAGTGGTAATAAAGAACATCTTTTAATACATCACGCATGGAAAAATCCATATACGGATATGCTTTGAAAGTTTTAGTTTCGTCGCTTTCGTTGGTGAAAGTTACATCCCAGAGCATAATTGCATCATTGCGGGGAATGAAATATTTGACTTCGGCACGGAGGGCGTTTTTGACGGAATTGAATTTTGTATAATAAAGACCATGACGGCATTCGTAACTGTCAAGTGCAGTTCTTGACGGCATGAAAGAGGGATTCCAGATAGTGCCGTTTTCTTTGATATAAAAGTAGAACCCGGGTGAGTCTTCAGGCAATGATTGATATTGATAGCGGGTAAGACGGCCGGTGTGCGGCTGTTTGTACCAGACAGTACCGCCGGCACGGTTGGAAACAAAAGCATCCAGTTCGCCAACTCCGCCGAGGTAATTGATCCACGGTTTCGGAGTCAGGGGAGTTGTTATGACATATTCGCGGTTGTCGGTGTCAAAATATCCGTATTTACATTCAAAACAGTTCATGTTAAAATCCTTTTTCAGTTTGATTTTTTGTTAAAATAGCATAAAAAATGTAAAAAAGCAAGCAGAATGATATATAAGTATTAAACTTATATGAAAATTTTTTTGTACTTTTGCCTTGACATTTGCACTTGAGCCGTTATTTTATGTCAGGAGGCAAAAAATGAAAAAATATATTGCATTAACACTGTTGGTTCTTGCCGGTATGGGATTTTACGGATGTGATTTTTCCAATAAGGCACAGGAGAAAGTTGTAAAGAGTGAGAAAAAAGAAAAGAAAGGATTTGAAATTATGACCGATTTTGAAGTTGCCAAATCACAGGCAAAAATAAATAATAAACCGATTCTTTTGATTTTCAGCGGTTCAGACTGGTGCGGATGGTGCATTAAACTGGATCAGGAAGTTTTCAGTACGCAGGAGTTTAAAGACTGGGCGGCGGATAATGTTGTTACAGTTATTGCTGATTTTCCCGCTCGCAAACAACTGCCGTCTGAACTTGCAATGCAGAATGAGAAACTCAAAGATACTTACAATGTTTCCGGTTTCCCGACTGTTTTTTTGTTGAACGATGATGGCTCTGTGATTGCCCGTACCGGTTATCAGCGTGGCGGTGCTGCCAATTACATCCGCCATTTGAAGATGTTTCTCGGAGCTGCAAAATAATTTTATGATTCACGACAAAAAGACAGAAAAATTATTGCAGATATATGATTTGCTGTATGAAGTTTACGGCGAATGCGAATGTCCGCTCAGTCACCGCAATCCGTTTGAGTTGCTGGTTGCGGTGATACTTTCTGCTCAATGCACGGATAAAAGAGTAAATATTATCACTCCTGAACTTTTCAGGAAGTTTGATGCTCCTGAGAAAATGGCGGCGGCTTCTTTTGATGAGGTTTTTGAACTCGTAAAAACGGCAGGACTTGCAAAATCAAAGGCCAAAAGCATTATCGGTGCATCGCAGATGCTGGTAAAGGATTTCGGTTCACAAGTGCCATCAACGATGGATGAACTGCTCCTTTTGCCCGGAGTCGGCAGAAAAACTGCCAATGTGATGTTGTCAAATGCGTTTAAAAAGCCGGGATTTCCGGTTGATACTCATGTACGGCGGATGCTGGTGCTGCTGGGACTTTCAAGATCCGATGACCCGGTAAAACTGGAGATGATGGTAAATGCGAGAATTGACGGCTGGAAATTGGGGAATTTTTCGCATTTGCTGATATTTCACGGACGTGCGGTATGTCATGCAAACCGTCCTGAATGCGGCAGATGTGTGTTGAAAAATATTTGTAAAACAGGAAAAAACAGATGAAGTCATTTAAAAAGAGATTCAGAAGAATAAAGAAACTTCCGGCGTGGTTTTTCTTTTTTCCTTCTATATTATTGAGAAGTATGTGTTTTTGTCTTTTCAGACATCGCATAGTTGATCCATTGAATCTGATTGAGACAACGACCGGCTGTGTATCGGTGACATGGCATAACCGTCTGCTTTATTTTCCGGCGATTTTTCCGAAAATCGCAAGACACCGCACTGTTGCAGTTGTCAGTGCCTCGCGTGACGGACAGTATGTCTCTGATCTGATAAGTTTTTTCGGTATCAAAGCAATGCGGGGGTCGTCCAGAAAAGGGGGAGCCAATGCACTTCTGGGAGCGACCCGTGCTTTGCAGGATGGGTTCAATGTCAGTTTTACGCCTGACGGTCCACGCGGGCCGAAATATACCATGAGCCGCGGTCCGGTTTATCTTGCTTCTGCACATGGGACAAAAATAATTCCTGTTTCCATAAATGCTTCACGTTATTGGAGTGTTAAAAGCTGGGATAATTTTCAAATTCCGAAACCTTTCTGCACATTGACACTGGTAGTTGGAACTCCTGTTGCTGTTCCCGTTGGATTGGATGAAAAAGGAATTGAGGAATGGCGGTTGAAAGTTCAATCCGCACTGATGGAAATTACTGTTGATTGATGATGAAAAACCTTTATATTCATATTCCTTTCTGTAAACGCAAGTGTGATTACTGTGCGTTTTATTCCGAGACTTCATGTTCAGAACTGGATATGGATATATATATTGATTATCTGGCTGAAAAGTTGTCTGCCGTCAACACGGAGAATTTTGAGACGATTTATATCGGCGGCGGAACTCCGACGATTTTGAATTTGAAACAGTTGCAGAAATTGCAGTTTGTGTTGCATAAATATATAGATTTCAGCAAGATAAAAGAGTTTTCCATTGAAAGTAATCCTGAAACACTTGACTGTGATAAAATTTCATTACTGCATGATTGCGGAGTAACACGCTTGAGTATGGGCGTGCAGTCATTCAATGAGAAGCACCGCCGCACATTGGGTCGGCGGTGTTCGCAGAATGCCATCGAAAATGCTTTGAATGAACTTGCCGGAAATCCTTTCCGTCATTTCAATATTGATTTGATTTACGGCATTCCCGGCGAAAAAATTGCCGGTTTTGCCGCTGATCTTGAGCGGGTGAAAGAGGCTGGATGTGACCATTTCTCTGCTTACAATCTGACTTTGGAGGAGCAGACCGCTCTGGCGGGGGAGGGGATCGAACTTGATGAAGATGCGGCCTGTGAGATGTATGAATATGCCGGAAGTTTCAAACCGTACAGCCGCTATGAGATTTCAAATTATGCATTGACTGAAACGTCACAGTGCCTGCATAATTCCAATGTCTGGAAAGGTGAAACTCTGTTGGGGCTCGGACCTTCAGCGGCATCTTTTGACGGAGTTGACCGCTGGACGGAAGTTGCTGATATCAAAAAACTTATTGGCGGCGAGCCTCCGGAAATGGATAGCATCTCTCCAATGGAGCGTCAAATGGAGATATTTGCTGTCAATCTCCGCACTGTCAGAGGATGGCAGAGAGCGGAATGGGAAAAAAAATTCCCTTTTTCATGGGATATGCTGTTGCAAAAAGCCGTTTCGACGGCTAAATTATACCCCGGCTGTTGGGTGATTGAATCTGACAGTATCCGTTTGAGCGAACTTGGTTTGCTTTTCTGGAACGAAATTTCAATGGAACTTTTATGACAGAAATAATTTATCCGCCTCGGAAAATCGAAGAAATACCATATCCTGCCTCCGGACGTTATCTGATGGAGATTTCTTTTGACGGCAGTGCATACGGCGGTTGGCAGATACAGCCCAATTCCGTCTGTGTGCAGGAGGTTGTCCAAAAGGTCCTGCGGCGGCTTTTCAACGGACTGCCGATTGAATTGACCGGTTCCAGCCGCACGGATGCCGGAGTTCACGCCATAAATTTTGCCGCCGCATTTCCTGTGCCTGACCGCCCCGCTATACCGCCGGAGAAACTCAAACAGGCATTGAACCGTCTGCTGCCGCCGGATATAAGAATCCGTACGATAAAGGAGAAGCCGCTGACATTTCATGCCCGTTTTGATGCTTTGGGCAAGGCGTATGTTTACGTGGTGAATATCGGAGATGAGACACCTTTTTCAAACCATTATTCACTGCATCCGAAATTCAAAATAGATGTTGAAACATTGAATGAGTGTGCAGAAGTGCTGGTCGGAACACATGATTTTTCAAGTTTTGTATGTTCAAGAAATGATATTGACGATGCAGTGCGGACGATTTACAATATAAAAGGTGAACTTTTCGGGGATTATCTCTGCATTTCCTATACCGGTAACGGATTTCTGTACAAAATGATACGCTGCCTGACCGGAGCATTGCTTGAATGCGGCAGCCATAAAATGACAAAAGACACTTTGAAAGCCCTGCTTGAGGCTAAAGACCGCACTCTCGGCCCTACAACTGCTTCAGCCAGAGGACTTTTCCTTGTTAAAGTGTTCTATGAAGAGAACGAATGGCGTGATTTTAAACTGCAAAATGTGCCGTTTTTTATCTGAAAATGCGTTTTTTTGCTGTTTTTTAAGAAATTTTCGGCTTTTTTTGCAGAAAAAATTTGCAAAATCAGAAAATGGTGTTAAATTAAGCACTGTTATTGAAAAAAGAAATACTGACAAGGAGATAAAAATGGGTCAGCAGAGCAATAAAGTTCAGAAAAGAGCCCGCCGCAAGGCTTATCTCGAACGTTGCAAAGCAAAAGTTCGTGAAATCCTCGCAAAAGGTAAGAAAAAATAAAAAATAACTCGAAAGAGTTTTTTAACGCAGCCCTATGGTGTAATGGTAGCACAAGTGATTCTGGATCATTTTGTCGAGGTTCGAATCCTTGTAGGGCTGCCATTTTTTTTGTCTTGATTTTTAATTCAACTTAACCGAAAGGATATGAAAAATGGAAGAGTACAAACAGAGATTTATTGAATTCATGATTGATTGCAACGTTTTGAAATTCGGTGATTTTGTCACCAAAAGCGGACGCAAGACTCCGTTTTTCGTTAATACCGGGTTTTACCGCACCGGTTCACAGCTCCGCCGTCTGGGACAGTATTATGCCAGAGCGATCCAGCAGACTTTCGGTACGGATTTTGATGTTCTGTTCGGACCTGCTTACAAAGGTATTCCTCTGACCGTTGCCGCAACTATGGCACTTGCAGAAGATTGCGATGCGGACATCCGTTATTGCTCAAACCGCAAAGAAGTTAAAGATCACGGCGACAAAGGTATCCTGCTCGGCAGTCCCATTGCTGATAATGATAAAATCGTTATTATCGAAGACGTCACCACTGCCGGAACTTCCATTGAAGAAACTTTGCCGATCATCAAGGCTCAGGGAAATGTTAATGTTCTCGGTCTGGTTGTCAGTGTTGACCGCATGGAACGCGGCCAGGGCGAAAAGAGTGCACTTGCAGAAATTTCTGAAAAATACGGTTTCAAAACTACTGCTATTGTTACAATGGCTGAAGTTGTCGAACATCTTTACAACAAACCCTACAAAGGCAAAGTCATCATCGACGATACCCTCAAAGCCGCTATTGACGCATATTACGTCCAGTACGGTGCGAAATAAGATATAATCTGAAATATCCGGCTGCTGCAGAGTGTTGAATTTTGCAGCAGTTTTTTTATGGTTTTATGTGTTTTGTTGTTTTTTTATGTAATTGGAATTTTTGCTGACTGCAATTTTTTACACTCTATTTATGATAATTTTGTAAACTGAAGGCTGAAGCCGGTAATCAGATAAAGGGTAAAATGGTAAGTGAAAAAGTGTTTTTTTTCTCTGTTTTTTTCTGTTCTTGCAAAAATTTTTAAAAAAATCATAAAAAAACTTGAAAAAAAGTTTATAAGTGCTATATTATCAGACTTTTGTATCTAACTTTTTTATATATATAAACTCAGAACCGTGTCCAAAGTAGCTGGGAGATGGTTCGACAAACAAAGAAAAACAGGTAGAAATTATGCCGACAATCAATCAGTTGGTCCGTTTCGGACGCGACAAAAAAATTAAAAAGAGCAAGTCAAAAGCTCTCAGTGCCTGCCCGCAGCGTCGTGGCGTTTGCCTGCAGGTTACCACCCGTACCCCCAAAAAGCCGAACTCGGCTTTGCGTAAAATTGCCCGTGTACGCTTGACCAACGGTCAGGAAGTTACCGCTTACATCGGCGGTGAGGGCCACAACCTTCAGGAACACTCCGTCGTTCTCGTTCAGGGCGGTCGTGTTCGAGACCTCCCCGGTGTCCGTTACCACATCGTCCGTGGTGCTCTGGACAGCCTCGGTGTCGAAAAACGTCGTCAGGCACGTTCACGTTACGGTGCCAAACGCCCCGCTCCCGGTCAGGAAGATTCTGGAGCCAAGAAGAAAAAATAAGTGCAGGACTGCTGCATGAAATGTCCGCGTAAACAGCGGATAATCAATAACTTATAAGGGACTCTTTAAATGAGAAGACACAGTGCAGAAAAACGGGAACTTATTCCCGATGCAAAGTATAACAGCGAGTTGGTCGCCCGCCTCATCAATACTATCATGAGCCGCGGCAAAAAATCAACCGCTCAGGGCATCGTTTATGGTGCATTTGATGTAATCAAAGAAAAGAAATCTGACATGGAACCGTTGGAAGTTTTCCTCCAGGCTCTCGAAAATGTCAAACCCAAACTCGAAGTCAAAAGCCGTCGTATCGGTGGTGCAAACTATCAGGTTCCGATCGAAGTTGCTCCTGAACGTCAGGTCGCTTTGGCTATGCGTTGGATCGTTTCTTATTCACGCGGCCGCAAAGGCAAATCCATGGTCGAATCTCTCGCAAGCGAACTCCTGGACGCTTTCGAAAATACCGGTTCTTCCATCAAGAAAAAAGAAGATACCTTCAAAATGGCTCAAGCCAACAAGGCTTTTGCTCATTTCCGCTTCTGATGGAGTAAATGATTATGGAAAAGGAAAAAGTATTTTCAGAATCACCGGATCGCAAAATCAGTTTGCGTGAAACCCGTAATATCGGTATCATGGCTCACATCGACGCCGGCAAAACCACACTTTCAGAACGCGTTCTTTTTTACTGCGGTTTGAGCCACAAAATCGGTGAAACCCATGAAGGTACCGCCACTATGGACTGGATGGAGCAGGAACGTGAACGCGGTATTACCATTACTTCCGCTGCTACTACCGCTATGTGGAAAGGTCACCGTATCAACTTGATCGATACTCCCGGACACGTTGACTTCACCGCTGAAGTTGAACGTTCTCTCCGTGTTCTGGACGGTGCCGTCGCAGTTTTCTGTTCCGTCGGTAAAGTTCAGCCCCAGTCTGAAACCGTTTGGCGTCAGGCTCAGAAACACGGCGTTCCGATTATCGCCTGTATTAACAAAATGGACCGTACCGGTGCCGATTTCTACGGTGCTGTCGAAGAAATCCATACCAAACTCGGTGCTACTGCAGTGCCCATCATGCTCCCCATCGGTGCAGAAAATGATTTCGTCGGTGTTGTTGACGTTCTCGCCAACAAAGCTTATATCTATGAAGATGAAGCCGGTCTCAAGATGGTCGAAGAAGACGTTCCCTCCGATATGGTCGAAAAACGTGAACAGTGGTTCCGTCACCTTGTCGAATGTCTCGCTGAAGTTGATGAAGAAATCATGGAAATCTTCCTCGCTGACGAAATGCCCAGCGTTGATCAGATCCGTGTCGCTCTCCGCAGAGCAACCCTCGCATCTGCAGTCGTTCCCGTCTGCTGCTGCTCCGCTTTCAAAAACAAAGGCGTTCAGAAACTTCTCGACTCCGTTGTTGAATACCTTCCCAGTCCTGTTGACGTTTGGGAAATCAAAGGTTCCGACCCTGCTACCGGCGAAGAAATCGTCCGTCATGCCGGCGATATGCAGCCCTTCAGTGCGTTGGTCTTCAAAATCATGTCCGACCCGTTCGTCGGTAAACTTTACTTCTTCCGTGTATATTCCGGTATTGCCGCACAGGGTATGAGTGTTTACAATCCCCGTACCGGCAAACGTGAACGTCTCGGCCGTCTGCTGCAGATGCACTCCAATCAGCGTTCCGAAATCAAGGAGGTGTTCTCCGGTGATATCGCCGCTGCCGTCGGTCTCAAAAACGTCACTACCGGTGATACCATCTGTTTGGAAGAACATCCCATCGTTCTCGAAAGCATGACCTTCCCCGAACCCGTTATCTCTGTTGCAGTTGAACCCAAAACCACTGCTGAACGTAATAAACTTTCAAAAGGTCTTATTGCTCTTGCTGAAGAAGATCCCACCTTCACTGTCCGCAGTGATGAAGAAACCGGTCAGACCATTATCGCCGGTATGGGTGAACTTCACCTCGAAATCATTCTTGA
>JAFVUZ010000050.1 GCA_017502435.1 Lentisphaeria bacterium | reverse complement strand
TTTCGGCGAAATGTTCGTTTCGTCCTCCCGCTTTTTTGCGGAATGACGAAACAAATCTTTCGCCGGATTAGCCACATCAGGGGTATGCCGTTCGTTGCTGTCGCAACTCACTATACCCCCGAACCCCCTCAATTTTTTTTATTATCAGTCAATGTTTAGTACAGAGCCATTTTTTTTACATACATATTTTCCACGGCAATCACGATACAACAAAATATAAAAAATTATCAAAAAAAACTTGATTTTTTCATAAAACAAGGTTAAATTACATGACTGAATTATTGTTTTTTTACCAAAGGCGGCAAATTTTTATATGGCTGAAGAAGAAAAAATCGTAGAATATGACAGCAGTGCCATTCAAACTCTGAGTGCCCTTGAGCACGTGCGGAGACGCCCCGGTATGTACATCGGACGCCTCGGCGACGGCTCTCACCGTGACGACGGCATATATATTCTGATGAAGGAAATCATCGACAACAGCGTTGACGAATTCATCATGGGCAAAGGCCGCCGTGTCGATATCAAACTCGAAAACAACTGCGTTTCAATCCGTGACTACGGCCGCGGTATTCCGCTGGAAAAAGTAAAAGACTGCGTTTCAATCATGAATACCGGCGGCAAATACAGCGATGATGTTTTTCAATTCTCTGCCGGTTTGAACGGTGTAGGTACCAAAGCAGTAAATGCACTTTCAAAACTTTTCATTGCCCGCTCAACACGCAACGGCAAATTTCATGAAGTACATTTTGAAAAAGGCGAATTTATCGGCGAAAATGAAGGTGATACCGATGAAAAAGACGGAACTTTCATCTCTTTTATTCCCGATGATACAGTTTTTCCGCCGTATGAATTCAATCTGGAATATATTGAACGCAGATTGTGGATGTACGCTTATTTGAACAGCGGACTTTCATTGTATTTCAACGGTCAGAGATTTTATTCCCAGAACGGGCTGCAGGACCTGCTGGAACTTGAATCCGGAGAAGAACGGCTCTATGATGTGATTTATTTCCGTTCCAAAACACTGGAGTTCGCCCTCACCCACAGCAACAATTACGGCGAAAGCTGTTTCTCTTTTGCCAACGGTCAGTACACCAATGACGGCGGAACTCATTTGTCCGCTTTCAAAGAGGGCGTCCTCAAAGCAATCAACGATTACTCCGAAAAATCATACAAAGCCGATGACGTCCGTGACGGCATGGTCGGTGCAATCGCTATCAAACTCAAAGAACCCATCTTTGAATCCCAAACCAAAAATAAACTCGGCAATACCGATATCCGCGGTCCTATCGTCGCTCAGGTCAAAGACGAAGTCTCCGATTTTCTCCACAAAAACAAGGAAATCGCAGAAAAACTCATGGACAAAATCATCCGCAACGAACAGCTCCACCGCCAGATCTCCGATGCAAAAAAACAGGCCAAGGAAATCGCTAAAAAAGTCATCGTCCGCAACCCGAAACTCAAAGACTGCAAATTCCATCGCGGCGACAAAGACAAAAAAGGCAAACCAGTTCCCGAAACCATGATCTTTCTGACTGAAGGTAATTCAGCCGCCGGTTCTTTTGAGAAAAAACGCGACCCCAATACCCAGGCGATTTTTGCACTGCGGGGCAAACCCCTCAACTGCTACGGCATCAGCAAAGACAATCTGTACAAAAATCAGGAACTTTTTCTCATCATGCAGGCCCTCAATATCGAAGATGATATGGAAGACCTCCGTTTTGATAAAGTCGTTATCGCAACCGATGCCGATGTTGACGGAATGCATATCAGAAATCTGCTTATAACCTATTTTCTGACCTTTTTTGAACAGCTGGTCATGTCAGGACATCTCTATATTCTTGAAACTCCGCTCTACCGTGTCAAAACAAAAAACTCAATCGCTTACTGTTACAGCGATGCAGAACGTGACAACGCCATCGAAGCGGCAAAAAATAAAAAATATGAACTCACACGCTTCAAAGGTCTCGGGGAAATTTCTCCCGAAGAAATCGGTGAATTTATCGGCGAAAATATCAAACTTGTTCCGGTTACGCTCGACCACCTGCGTAACGTTCCCGAACTGCTCGGCTTTTTCATGGGACAGAACACTCCTGAACGCAAAGACTACATCATGGACAATCTGGAGGTGAGTATTTATGAATGATGATATGAAAAATCTGCCTCCTGAAAATGAAGAAATCAATCCTGTTGACTCCGAAATCATCAAAGAAGATCTGCAGGAGGGCGAAACCGAAGCCTCCCATACCGTCAGCAGCAATGAATATTTCCGCAAGTTGATGACAAAAAACTTTCTCGAATATGCTTCTTATGTTATCAAAGACCGTGCCATCCCTGATGTCGATGACGGCATGAAACCTGTTCAGCGGCGTATCCTCTGGGCTCTGCACAAAGTCGATGAGGGCGGAACCAAAAAAGCCGCCAATATCGTCGGGGAAGTCATGGGTAAATATCATCCCCACGGCGACGCTTCCATTCAGGATGCTCTGGTCGTACTCGCCAACAAAGAATATTTTATTCTCAAACAGGGAAACTTCGGCAATATTATTTCCGGCAGTCCCGCCGCCGCCGCACGTTACATCGAATGCGGACTTACACCGCTTGCCAAAGATGTTCTCTACAATGATGACATCACTGAAACTGTCGATACTTACGACGGCAGAAATCAGGAACCTGTTCTCCTGCCCGTAAAAATCCCCGTCCTGTTGATGCAGGGCTCCGACGGTATCGCTGTCGGTATGGCAACCAAAATCATGCCGCACAACTTCAATGAAGTCATCAAAGCCCAGATAGCGGTTCTAAAAAATGAACCCTTTGAACTCTACCCCGACTTTTTGCAGGGCGGTATAATGAATGTCAGCGAATACGATGACGGCAACGGCAAAATCGTCATCCGTGCCAGAATCGATATCGACGGCAGAGATGTGGTCATCCGTGAAATTCCTTACACCACAACTACAAACAGTTTGATGGAATCAATCGACAAGGCAATCGAAAAGGGAAAAATCAAAATTTCCAATATTACCGATCTCTCTGCTACAAATGTCGAAATCCGCATTACTCCGATGCGTGGACAGGACCCGGAAAAAGTTCTCAATGCCCTCTATATGTACACCGACTGTCAGGTTCCGATTTCAGTCAATCTGACTGTTATCCGAGACCGCCGTCCCGCACAGATGAGCGTTCATGAAGTGATCCGCAGAAATACGGAAAAACTTCTCTGGTATCTCATGCGTGAACTTGAGGTGGAACTTACCAAACTCAATGAATCTTTCCATGCTAAAACTCTGGCTCAGATATTCTTTGAAAACCGCATTTACAAGAAAATCGAAGACTGCGGCAGTGAGGAGGAGGAATACCGCGAAGTCTATGAAGGGTTGCAGCCTTTCCTCGACCGCACCAGAAGAGAAGTCACCAACGAAGATATTGACAAACTGCTCGCATTGCCCGTCCGCCGTATCGCACGCTTTGATATTGAGAAAAATGAACGTGAACTCCGCGAAATCGATGAACGTATCGCTCAAGTCAAATATAAACTCAAACATCTCCGTGCCGAAGCAATCAATTATTTGCAGGGACTGCTAAAAAAATACGGTCATATGTATCCCAGACGTACCGAAATCGTCACTCAGTTTGATAAAATCGACCGTCAGAAAACCGCTCTCAACAATATCAAGATCGGCTGGGACCGCCGCGAAGGCTACATTGGAACTTCCATCAAAAGCGACGACGTTATCACCTGCAACGAATTTGACCATCTGCTCAAAGTCAAAAAGAACGGCGAATATACCATTTCCGACGTTCCGAGTGAAAAGAAACTTTTTGTTGACAAACTTTATGAATGCCGCAAATACGATCCCTCTCAGGAATTTGCAATCGTTTATACTGATACGAAAACCAAAAAGTATTACTGCAAGCGTACCTGCATAGACAAATTTATCAAAGATAGAAAATATATGCTCTGCCCCGCAGGATGCAAACTTGAACTTCTGACTCCCCGCCCCGATGCAGTTTATGAAATGACTGAATCACTGAAAAAAGGCGAAAAGAAAACGTTGATAAATCTCATGGAATTTCCCCTGCGTGCACCCAAAGCCAGAGGCTTCCTGCTCGGCAGCAATAAACTTGAGAAATTGACCCACCAGCGTTACCTCTCAGCAGAAGAACTTGAGGAAATCCGCTCCCGTGTGATCACTTCCGAAGAGGAAGAAGAGGATGAACCCGAAGAAAACATCGAAGAAGAAGTCACCTCAACTGCCTTCAAAGTTGCTCCCGTCAAAATCCCGCATTCAACCATGCTCGACCAGGAAGAATCAGAAACTGCTGCCTCCGCAGATACTGCAGTAAATAAAAATGTTGAAGTAAATACCGAAACTGAAATTGAAACTGCACTTGAAGCTGAAACTGCAGCAGAAAGCAAAACTGAAATTGCAGAAACTGTCGAACCAACTGTTGAAGAAACTGTCGAAGCGGAAGCAGGAATTGAAGCCGAAGTTGAAAATACTGCAGAAATTACAGCTGAACCGGCAACTCAAATTGAACCGGAAATTGAAACTGCTCCTGCAACAGACGAACCGGTCACAGAACCTGCAAAAGAAAAAACTGAAGAAGTTACCGAAGAGAAAATTAAAGCTGAAAATAAAGTCGAAAATGAACCTGATGATGAATTGATAAAAATTCCCCAAAAGGAAAAACCGCAGCCGGTCATGCCTGTTTTCGACAAGCCGCCGGTTCTTTCTGAACGTGCGAAAGAAATTCTCAAACGTTCACGCAAAAAGAAAAAATCCGGTGGCGACGACGATGATGATATTTTACAACCGGAGTTATTTTTATGATAGAACTGCACGAATTATGTAATTTTATACACAGCAATCCGGAAACCGGATTTGCAGAATTCAAAGCTGCTGACATTCAGAAAAAATTTCTGGAAGAACGCGGATTTACTGTAACTTTTCCATACGGAGAGATGCTGCAGACTGCATTCCGTACAGAATACGGTCCTGACAATGCACCAACTGTGATTTTTATGAGCGAATATGACGCCTTGGCAGGTCTCGGTCACGGCTGCGGTCACAATCTTATTGCCGCCTCCGCATTGCAGGCATTTCTGCAAACAGCTGAAGTTATCAAAGAAAAAAATCTTCATGCCAAAGCAGTTCTGCTGGGTACTCCCGCTGAAGAAGGCATGGGCGGCAAAACCTATCTCATAGAAAAACACGCATTTGCCAATGCAGGTCTTGCTCTGATTTCTCATCCGTATCATTTGGACGGCATCGGTCCGGCATCCATGGGAATTACCCATCTGCAGGTTGAATTTTTCGGCAGAAGTGCCCACGCCTCAA
Organism: Lentisphaeria bacterium; assembly: GCA_017502435.1. Taxonomy (GTDB): domain Bacteria; phylum Verrucomicrobiota; class Lentisphaeria; order Victivallales; family Victivallaceae; genus RGIG5270. The sequence goes on along the minus strand of JAFVUZ010000050.1, from coordinate 21,249 downwards.
TGGCGCCTGAATATGGAGTAAATGCTCTGGATGCGATGATTGCACTTTTCAATTCAGTGGCACTTTACCGTCAGCAAATGCCCAAAAGTTGTCAGATTCACGGCATAATCACCGATGGCGGCAAAGCGGCGAATATTATTCCGGATTACACAAAAGCACTTTTCTACACCCGCAGTTATATCGCTGAGGAACATCAGAAAATCGATGAAGATTTCAAACGCATGGTCGAAGGGGCGGCAATGTGTACCGGATGCAACAGTAAACTTTCAGATTCATCTCCCCGCTATGAAGCAAGTCTGATTTATCCTGAACTTGAAAAAGCAATGCTTGAAGAAATGCTCAAAGCCGGTCTCAAAAATGAAAAAATCAACCGCCGTATTTCATCAGATTTCGGCAATGTCGCCAATCTGCTCCCGACAGTCAACGTATTTTTTGCAGTAGCAGAAAATGATGAACCCCAGCTGCACACAATCGAATTCCGTCAGGCCGCCGGTACAGATTTTGCTTTTGCACAGGCGGTAAAAGCAGGCAACGCCATGTCTCAGACGGCATTGCGTTTTATGACTGACAAAGAATTTCAAGAAGCAGTAAAAATTCATTGAATTTAACTTTTACGGAGGTTTTATGAAGATACTCATTGCCTGTGATTCCTACAAAAACTGCCTTTCAAGCACCCGCATTGCCTCCATTCTCAAAAGTGAATTAAAAACAGTACGCCCCAACTGGGAAATCAAAAATCTCTCTCTGGCTGACGGCGGTGAAGGCACTGTCGAAGCACTCTATTACAATATTCAGGACGGGCAGCTTGCAAAAATGCAAGTTCCCGGTCCTTTCGGTAAAATGCACGAAGCAAATTACCTCATCTGCGAAAACGGCACTTGTGCCTGTCTCGAACTTGCCAATGTCTGCGGCATCGAAATAGAAAAAAGACTGGATGCAATGCACGCTTCAACTTACGGTCTCGGACTTTTGCTCAAAGCCGTATGCTCCATGCCGCAAATAAAAAAAATCGTCGTCGGCATCGGCGGGTCTGCCAGCACTGACGGCGGAGCAGGTTTGCTGCAAGGCATGGGGGCGGTATTTTTTGACCGTAACAACGACCAGATATTTGAAGCCGTCGGCGGTATCGACCTGCCGCGGATAAAACGCTGTGATCTGGAAGTTCCGCTCCGGCTGCTGGCAAACAAAGAACTTGTGATTTGCTCTGATGTACAGAATCCGCTCTGCGGAACAAATGGAGCAGCTTATGTTTTCGCCCCCCAGAAAGGAGCAGATCAAAATCAAGTCGCCGAACTCGACAAAAATCTCGAATACTTTTTCAATCTGCTCAAAGAACAGGGCTTCTGTCAAAGCTGCTCAAATCCGGGCGACGGTGCAGCCGGCGGAACCGGATTTGCTCTGCAGGAAGTATTACACGGCAAAATCTGTTCCGGCGGCGAATATCTGCTCAATCTTGCAAATTTCTCACGTTATGCAGAACAAACAGACATTCTGATAACCGGTGAAGGACGTTCAGACAGTCAGACTTTGCAGGGAAAACTGCCGTTTCAGGCGGCAAAACTTGCCAAACAAATCAAACAGTGCAAAGTCATTCTTCTTTCAGGTGCGGTCAAAGATGAAACTGAACTCCTTGATTCAGGTTATTTCGATGCTGTTTTCAGTATTTCATCCGGCCCATGTTCACTTGAAGATGCACTGAATAATACCGAAAAAAATCTCAAAATATATGCCAGAAATATTGCTGCACTTTGCGGAGAAAAAAATTATGCTGAAAAAAATTGCCATTGCTGACAAATTTAAAAATGAAAAATTCCTGCTCAACCGTGCATTGGCGTATATTGCGGAAACTCTGACGGAAAAAACTGTTCCGATTGACTTTTCGGAATATATTTTTGTATTTCCGACCCAGGAAGCAGGACGTCTTTTCAGGGAAAAAGCAGCAGTGTATTTTCAAATGTACGGCGGAGTGACTCAACTTGCAGCCATACTGCCTGAACAGCTGCTCTTTGACCGTTCCGACATAAATTATTCAGATATCCACTCAATCAACGACTGGTGCGATATACTCCAAAATGTCAATCCGGAAGAATTGCAAAGCAAAATATTTCCTGCCGTCGATTATACAGCTGAAACTCTTATCGCTCCGGCTGAAATTTTTTCAAAAATCCGTGAAACGATTCTGCTTGAAAGCGGACTTGATACTGAAGATTTCATACAGACTCTGCCTGAAAATTCAACTCTGAAACTGAAACTTAATGATTATTGGAAACTTGAAAAAATATATCTCGACAAACTCGGCAATCATACCGACAAGGCTCAGGCAATCAGAAATTCACTCGAAAATCCTTTTGCCGGATTCAATAAAATCAAAAAAATCATTCTGATAGAAAATTCCGAACTCCGCAACAGTATCAAAATCATGCTGGACAAACTTTCAGAAAAAATTGAAGTCATTCATCTGATAAATACAAGTGAAAATGAACTGGATGATTTTGACAGTTACGGCTGTCCTCTTACCGAAAAAATGCTGCAGAAAGATTTACCGCTCGATGCAGAAAAACAAATCCGCACATTCTCAAATCCAATACGTGAAGCCGAAAAAATCGCATCTTTTCTGAACAAAGACACCCTCCCCGCGTCAGTCGGCATCATGGACAATGAACTTGCTTTGACATTGACTCATATGTTAAATGAAAAAGGTATTGAAGTTTATACTCCGAATGTCCGTCAGCTTAATTCTTTTTACTGGAGCAGACTTTTTGCTGCCATTGCAGATTTACGCAAAAAACGCATTACTTTTGAGGAGATTTACAGCCTTGCCTCCGACAATACATTCACTGCATATCTGCAGGTTGATGATCCGGTAAAACTCCTTGCAGAAATTGAAAAACTTCAGCGTGACCATCTGATTCAAGACCTTGATTCGCTCGATTTTTTTGTTTCAAACTATTACAAAAACAGCGATGACGGCAAATTTGAAACTGCTTTCAATTTCTGCCGCTCTCTAAAAAATCTCATAAATAAGATAAATTCTGTTCCCGATGATGCAATGCCGGAAGGATTGTGGAACTTTTTTGCTGAAATCGCCGCTTGTACCGCTCTTGAAAATATGGATATGCAGGATGCGGAAACTTCTCTTGAAGCATTGAAAAATGCAGTGATTTCCGTGCGAGAAATACCCGATATGAATTTGCGTATGCTGCTTTTCAAATACAAACTTGCATCAACTCCATTATCAGGAGCAGGAATATACAAAGATGAAGCACTTAATTTTTCAGGTTTTCTCGACCTCATATGGTATGAAAATCCAACTCTTATACTCGGAGGAATTTCCGAAGAAAGTTTCTCAAACAGTGCCATTGAAGATGCTTTTTTCCCTGAACACATCAGAAAATCTCTCAACTGGAGTTCAGCATGGAGCCGTTTCGGAGCGGATATCCACCGTTTTGAGCAGCTTTTGAAACAGTATTCAAGCGACGAATTTTTCATAACTTTTTCCGTCGCTTCAAAAAACGGCGAACTCAATACATTGCCGCGGCTCTTTTTCAACGTCAGCGACGATAAACTGCTCAAAAACTGCCGCCTTCTCTTCTCCGACGCCCTGGCTGAAAAATCTGCTCAAAACACAGAAAAAAAACAGCCCCTAAAATATACATCACACATCACGGACAAAATGCCGTCAAGAATTTCCGTGACCGCTTTCAAAAAATATATCGAATGTCCATATACTTTTTATTTAAACAACATACTCAACTGTCAGGACCCGGGACGGGAACTTTTTGAACTTCAGCCCAACCAGAGCGGCACCATGCTGCACAATGTTCTGGAAAATTACGGAAAAACTTTTTCTGATTCAATACCGGATACGAAAATTCTGAAAGAACACTGCCTCAAAGAACTTGAACGGCAGTTTTATCTGAACACCGGCTTTGCTCCCAACAATCTGGCGTTGATGCAGAACGAGGAAATTCGCAAAAATATTGAAGCTTTTGCAGTATATGAAACCAATGTCCGCAACTCTGCCAATTAGCATAAAATAATTCAAATTGAAAAGAAAATAGACGTCTCCATGCAGTCACTGATTGAACGTCTGCCGTCAGACTGGCAGCAGGATTTGCCGCCGCTTGCCGCAGAATGCCGTGACGTCCGTCTGGTCGGCAAAATCGACCGTATTGACTCATTTTATGATACTGACAACAAACATATTTACCGCATTCTTGATTACAAAAGTGCCAACAAACCGGAAACTCCGGCGAAGGTGCATTTGACCAAAAAATGTCCGGAAAATTTTGATACGGAAACTCTTTATGCCGGGAATGACAGCAAAGGCAAAGATGTTTATTTCTGCGATATGCAGCTGGTGATTTATTCTCTTTTTGCCAATTTCATGCATGACGAAACAGACATCAGAGACGACTCTGTTATCGAGTGCGGATATTACAACCTTCCGCTGGACACCGATGAAACTGCCATTGAAATTTTTTCGGAACTCGATAATGCAATGCTCAAAAACGGAGCAAAAACTCTCATTTTGCTGATGAACAGAATTTTTGCTGAACGCCGTTTCTGGCCGCCCTCTCTCAAAGATCCGTACGGAATTGCCAAAGTATATCTTGAATGTGATAATATCAACGATTTTGAAATCAATAAGGAGTCAAAATGAACAACAACAATATTCACTTTCCCTCCTTTGCCATCAGTGCTTCCGCAGGATGCGGAAAAACTGAAGAAATGGCTCTGCGTCTGCTCGGTATGTTTCTTGCAGATGCAGATGATCCGCAGCAGGTATTCAAAAGCACCATGGCTTCAACTTTCTCACGCAGCGGAGCCAAAGAAATTTACAGCCGCATACTGGAACTGCTTTTCAATGCACTGATTGAGAATGATACAGATTCATTGAATAACAGACTGCAGTCTTTGAATATGGGGCTTGTGCGGTTTGAACGTCAGACATTTCTGAAACTTTTACGCAGTCTGATTTTTGCTGTAAACGATCTGAAAATCTGTACCATAGACAGTTTCATGAACAGCATTGTCAATTCGTTCAGTCTCGAACTCGGTCTCTCCGGCAAACCGTCCCTCGTCAATTCAGGAGAGGCAAACCTGCTCAATGAACAGACTCTCAAAAAAATGCTGCTCAAACACAACTCAAATCCCGAAGAACGCGAAAAAGAATACCGTGACCTCGCCAATGAGTGCAAAAAAGCACTCTATGCCAAAGACAGCAGAAATTATTACAAACATATTAAGGAACTTATTGAACAATACAATTCTGTACTTGACAATTATCCCGATACTGAAACATACCCGCTCAATATAAATGCCGGAGAAATATTTTCTGTCAGCAAAAATCAGCAGGCATGGGAGATTTTAAAAGCCAATCCAACCAAAGCACGAACCAAAACAACTCAGAAAAAAACTTCATTGTACAACGTGCTGGAGAAAATCACATACGGCAATCAGAATACAAAATTTTCCACCGCAGACCTTACCCGCCTCAGGGATTTTTATGGACACTGGGAAGATTTGAAAAATCATCGTACAGCAACTATCGAAAGTTTCAACAAAGAAAAATTTTCCGATAATGAAATAAATGCAATCATTTATCTGTTGTATTACGGTTCATACCTGCTGCTCAAACAGAATGTCATACGCAGTGAAGCAATACTCAATCTGACCAGACAATACCGTCAATATTACGCAGAAAATTTTTACAGACAGAACAAAATAACCTTTCAGGATCTGCCGCGTCTGCTCGGCAATAACGAAAACGACTGGACTTATGATATTGCATACCGTCTGAACAGCCGTATGTGCAACTATCTGATTGATGAATTTCAGGATACCAGCCGGATTCAATGGCACGTTTTAAGTTCAATTTTTGACCGTTCCGACGACGAATCTCCATTCAGTCTGTTCATCGTAGGCGATGTCAAACAGGCGATTTACGGCTGGCGTTCCGGCGACCGCAGACTTATGGGTGAAGTCATCAATGAAATGAATCAGCAGATAGGTTTGGAGGAAAAACCACTCAACTGTTCTTTCCGCTACGGCGAAAATATCTGTATGGCTCTGAACCATATTTTTGACGGTCAGGCAATTATGAAAGATAATTTTTTCCCCGGCTCCGGTCAGATCTGGAACCGGATTTTCTGCAGACATACTGCTTCGGACAAATTGAAATACCGCAGCAGATTCAACGCTTTCTGGCTGAAAAAAGAAAAAGAGCAGGATGTCTTACAAAACTATTCCGATTTGATAATAAATCAAATAAAAGCAGGAAATTTCGTCGAAAATCAATCCTCCTGTGCAATTCTCGTTCGCAGTTCAACAACCGGTCTGGATCTTTTGGAAAAACTCCGTCAGGATTCTCAATACGGAAATCTTTTCATCTGGGAAGGCAAACAGAAAATCGGCAATGACAAACTCATCAATGCTCTGATAAACCTGCTGATTTACATCCAGCATCCGGCAGACACCATGGCCAGAGAACTATCTCAAATGTTCCCCGCCATACGCCGTCTCATGCCCTTTGAACAACACAAAATCGCAGAGGAAAACAATCGTCTGCTGCAGGAAGGTTTTTATAATTATCTAAAAAACTGTATCGGTAAACTGCAGAGTTACTCAAACTCCTCCGGCTCATTTGCTGAGCGTGAAAGTATTGAACTTTTCCTGCAGTCAGCATACGATTTTGACCGCAGTTCAATTCCGCACGACAGCCGCCTTTTCAAAGAGTATATCCGCAAAATCGAACACAGTGCAGAAGCCGTCGGATATAAAATCCCCGTAATGACGATCCACCATTCAAAAGGTTTGACTTACGAACACGTTTTTGTCGCCATAAACAATGATATAAGCGTGATAAACAAAGAGACTTCCAAACCAGTATGCGGCATCTCCGGCGGACAACGCTGGATCTTGAATTCTGTCAATGAGGAATTTACCGTTTTTGAAGACATTCAACAGGCATGGAACCAGACCTCCGCCGAAAGCATTTTTGAAGAAATATGCAATATGTATGTTGCTTTGAGCCGTGCAAAATACACCATGACTCTTCTGTTGCAGCCTCTTTCCGGTGAAAAAATCAAAGCATTTGAGCGTGGTGAGGAACTGTATAAATGCACTTCATATTACCTGACTGATTATATTACAGCGCGGCTTTTCCGTGATAAATTCACCTTTGAAACAATGTCTCTTGAACAGGGCGGAACTTTCTACCGCATGGAAATTGATGAATGCAATCAACATCTGCCGATTGCAAAAACAAAAAATATTTCCCCGTCACACCTTGAACCGGTCAATTTAAAAATGAATCCCGTCAACAGTCTCCGCCGCCGACGGATACGCCCGTCAGATGGCATTGAAAATATTGAAGATGAACAGAATTATAAATTATATTTCCAGCTGCCGGATAAAAACAAAGGTAAATCTTTCGGCTCGGAACTGCACAATATTCTCTGTAATATGGATGATCTTGAAATATCTTCAATCCCTGAAAATATTTCCGATACCATGCGTGATGAAATCATGAAAATCAGTTCCAATCCGGAAATATGCAAACTGCTGTCAAATTATGATGTATGCTGGAAAGAACGTTCATTCGATGTCGTTTTGCAGCAGAATTATATTTCAGGCTGTTTCGACCGGGTACAGATATTTCTCGATGAAAACAAAAAGGCAAAAAAGGCCGTCATCATCGACTACAAAAGCGGCAGCCATTCAAAAGACGATGTTGATAAACTGAAACGTTATCAGCGTCAGCTCAATACTTACCGCAGTGCCCTCTCGCAGCTGCTGCAGTTGCCGATCACTGAAATATCATGCTTCATAATCTGGACTTCAGATGCTGTTCTTGAAGAGGTGCCGGCATGAAAATAAATGCCGCTGAAACTCCACTGTTCAACGCCGGACTTGCAATCGTAAAAAAAATACGGCAAAATGGCGGTAATGCTTATTTTGTCGGCGGCTTTGTCCGCAATCTGCTGCTCGGCAAAGCCTGCAAAGATATTGATATTGCAAGCACCATGATACCGTCTGATATGCTGAAAATCTTTCCCGGGGCCCAATCTGCAGGTGCTTCATTCGGAGTGCTTATTGTCAAATCAGAAGGCTTCCATTTTGAAGTTGCAACCGCCAGAGAGGAACGGTTGTACATGGATGGCAGACATCCCGAAAAAGTTCAATATACCAAAGATTTCAAAACTGATTCCGAACGTCGTGATTTTACTGTCAATGCCATGTTTTATGATCCTGAAAACATGGAAATAATCGACTTTCACAACGGCATCAACGATTTGCAGAAAGGCATTTTGCGGACTGTCGGCGACAGTACACGGAGATTTCAGGAAGATTACCTGCGTATGCTCAGGGCAATCCGCTTCAGTGCCGCATATGATTTGAAAATCGCTCCGGAAACATGGCAATCTATAAAAGAAAACGCTCATCTTTGTTTAAAAATCGCTCCGGAACGCATCCGTCAGGAACTTGATTTGATGTTCAGCAGCAAAAATGCGTTCAAAGCATTTGAACTGCTTGACCGAAGTTCGATTCTGCAGATACTGCTCCCCGAAGTCCATATTCTGCATACGGTCGAACAGCCAGCAAATTTTCATCCGGAGGGAGATGTTTTCAAACATACACTTTTAATGCTGAAACGCATGGCTTATCCATCCGCAGATCTTGCATGGAGCATCATTCTCCACGATATAGGCAAAAAACCGTGTTTTTTCCGCGATCACAAAGGTATCCATTTTTTCGGTCATGAAGCCAAAGGTGCTGTCATGGCAGAAGAAATACTCACCCGTCTGTCCTTTTCCAACAACCGCAAAAAACTCATCTCAACTCTGGTCAAAGACCATATGCGTTTCGTTCAGGTCAAAAATATGCGGCTGGCAACCTTGCGGAAACTTCTTGCCCGCGAGGATCTGAAACTTCTGATGGAACTCAACCGTCTGGACAGCGTGTGTTCGTGCAATCTTATGGAAGACTGGCTTTTTATGCTCGATTCACTGGCAAAATATCAAAATCAGGAAATATTGCCCACTCCGGCAATCGGCGGCAGTGATTTACTGAAAATGGGCATCAAACCGGGGCCTGATTTCAAAAAAATCCTCAATTTTCTTTATGAAATGCAACTTTCCGGCAAAAAAATCGATTTTAGTACCGCTTGCGACTTGATAAAAAAGCATTTTCCGTGTATATTAAGGAATCGGTAAACTTTTATCAACAAAAAACAAAATAACGGAACAGAAAAATGAATACAAAAAAATCAGTAAATGCTGAACTGGCAGGCAAAGATTTCATGGAAGTCTCAGCCCTTAGAGAACTGCAACTTTCAAAACTTCAAAACATCGCACGTCATGCTTTTGAAAATGTTGAGTTTTACCGCCGCAAGTTTAGTGAATTTTCTGTCCGTCCCGAAGACATCAAATCTCTTGATGATATCAAAAAACTCCCCTTTACCGTAAAAACCGACCTCCGCGATAACTATCCCTTCGGACTTTTCGCAATTCCGCAGAGTGAAGTTGTCCGCGTTCACGCTTCCAGCGGCACAACCGGAAAACCCATCGTCGTAGGCTACAACCAGCACGATATTGAAGTCTGGCAGGAAGTCATCGCACGCTCTTTCATGAGTTGCGGTCTGAATGAAAATGATGTCATTCAGGTCTCTTACGGTTACGGACTTTTCACCGGCGGTCTCGGTGCCCATTACGGTGCGGAAAAACTCGGTGCCATGGCAGTCCCGACTTCAGTCGGCAACACCGACCGTCAAATTATGCTTATGAAAGACTTCGGAACTACCGCAATGTGCTGTACTCCGAGCTATTTTACATTTCTGATTGAAAAAGCAGAACAAATGGGTATCGACCTCCGTGAACTCCCCATCAAAGCCGGTATTTTCGGTGCAGAACCCTGGACCCCCGCAATGCGTGAACAGATCGAAAAATCTGCCGGCATCAAGGCTTTTGACATCTACGGTCTCTCCGAAATCATCGGCCCCGGCGTCGCCATTGAATGCGAATGCCAGAACGGAATGCATATCTTTGAGGACCATTTCTACCCGGAAATCATCGACCCCGATACTCTCGAAGTCCTCCCCGACGGCGAACTCGGCGAACTCGTCCTCACAACTTTGTCAAAAGAAGCAATGCCCATGATCCGTTACCGTACCCGCGACTTGACCCGTATCATTCCTGAAAAATGCGCCTGCGGCAGAACGATTCGCCGTATCGACCGCATCTCCAGCCGCAGTGACGATATGATGATCATCAAGGGCGTCAACGTATTCCCGTCTCAAATAGAAGCAGCTCTGCTCGCTGTTGACGGAACTCTGCCGCACTACAACATCATCCTTTTCAAGGACAAAGGTATGGATAATATCGAAGTTGCAGTTGAAGTCCGTCCCGAACTTTTCAGCGACAAAGTCCGTGCCATGGAAGACCTGCACAAAAAACTCACTCACTCCATTGAAAGTGTCACCGGGCTGCATATCAAAGTCAAACTCGTTGCTCCCAACACTATCATCCGCAGTGAAGGCAAAGCAAAACGTGTCATCGATCACCGTTTTCTGAATTCATAATTTTTTTCAAACCCGACTTGAATATCAGAAAAAAAGCGTTATTTTTAAACAAGAACCAAAACAAGGAGATTTTATGAAAAAATTTGCAATTCTTTCCGTATGTGTATGTTGTATGTTTTTTGCTCCGGCTCTCAAGGCTGATTCCATCGGAGAAAAAATCCTGCTTTACATTCCCAACCGCATTTGCGATCTGTTTGACCTTTTTTCTGTGAACGTCGGCGTCGGTCCGACCGTTCGTGCCGAACTTATGGCTACAGAACTTATCAAAGTCGGCGGCGGCGTGGACTTCGGTACTGCCAGACTTTACAAAGACTGGAACCGTCAGTACGGTGTCGGTCTGCAGAAAGGCTGGTACTGGTCCCTCGTATGTGCCGGTGAGGAAAATACAGAACGCTGGAACACATTCGGTTTCACAGAAAATTATCATGAACGCCGTGCCGGTATTCCTACTCCCGATATGCAGATTTTTGACTATTACCTCGGTCAGCGTGACTTCTGGCGTATCGGAGGTGCTCTCGGACTTATCGTTGAGGCTGAAGTTTATGTCAATCCGCTCGAATGGATTGACTTCATTACCGGTCTCGTCCTGATCGATATGCGTCAGGATGATATTGAAATGAGCGACTTCCGCCGCTGGTAACAACTGCAATTTAGACTCAATGCGGCACTCTGTATGCCGCATTTTTTATATCACAGGATTTTATTATGGCTGAAAATACCATTTTTGAAAAAAAAGAAAACCACCTGCCCGTCATTGCCATCGTCGGCAGACCCAATGTAGGCAAATCTTCAATCTTCAATACACTCATCGGCAGACGGCTCTCCATCGTCCATGAACAGAGCGGTGTCACCCGCGACCGCGTTGCAGCTCCGGTAATTCACAAAAACTGCCGCTATCAGCTCGTGGATACCGGCGGTCTCGGCACTCTCATCGGCGAGAAAAAAGGCGTCGATATGTGGGATATGTGCATCGCTGAACAGGTCAAAGCCGCCATCGAAGGGGCTAACGTTCTCATCTTCACCGTCAACGTTCAGGAAGGTGTCGTAATGCTGGACGAATCTGTCGCCCAGGCAATCCGCACCTCCGGCTTGCCGGTCATCGTCGCTGCCAACAAAGCAGATAATGAATTTCTCAAGAAAAACGCCGTCGAATTTACACGCTTCGGCTTCAAAACAATCGTGCCGGTTTCATCCCTCCACAAAAGCGGTATGCATGAACTCCTCGATGCCGCCTGCTCCGCCATCGACCGCGAAAAACTGGTGCAGAATGACGAAGGCGAAACTCTCGACCGCCCATACCGCATCGCTGTCGCCGGCCGTCCCAACGTCGGTAAATCTTCTCTCGTCAACGCCATCCTCGGTGAAGACCGCGTAATCGTAAGCGAACACGCTGGAACCACCAGAGATGCCATCGATATTGATTTCGTAATCAAAAACCGTGACGGCGAAGAACGCCCCGCAACTCTCATTGATACCGCCGGTCTCCGCCGCCGCGGCAAAGTCGATACAGTAGTCGAATATTTTTCAACCATGCGTTCCCAGAACGCTATCGAAAATGCCGACCTCGTAATCTTCATGGTCGAAGCAAGTCTCGACGGAGCTACCGCACAGGACAAAACCATTGCCACCATGATCCAGAAATCCGGCTGTGCCTGCGTCATCGCCGTCAACAAAATGGACCTTATCCCCTCCGGAACCAAACGCAAAGAACTTGAGGACGAACTCCATTACACCCTGCCCGGTATGTCTTATGCACCTGTGGTTTACATCAGCGTCAAAGAACGCAGAAATATCGACGAACTTCTTAACGCCGTCGTCGATGTTGCAGATGAAACCTCCATGCGTATTCCAACCTCCGTTGTCAACAAAGTAATCCTTGATGCATATCACAACCATACACCGCCGGTCGTAAGCAATTCCCCCCTCAAAATTTATTATGCCTCCATGATCGGGACTGCTCCTCCGAAGTTCCTCATCTTCGTCAATCAGCCTAAATACTGTGCTGACAACTACCTGACTTTTTTGAAAAATACACTCCGCAACGCATTCGACTTCAGCGGCTCCCCCATTGAAATCGAACTCCGTGCCAGACCCAAAAAAGTCATGTCTTTCCACGACCCCAAACGCAATGCTCCGTCATCACGTCCGCAATCCGCCAAAAAACGGGCAGCTCGTGCCCGCAGTAAACAATCTGCAAAAAAACGCGGAAAAAAATAACAAGCTGTTCAGTAAATTCTGACTGTTTTTATTGCAATTAAAGTTGTGTTCCCCTGTCAAGTTACAGGGGAAAATCAATCAATACTGAAAAGCCGACACATTTCATCAAAACGTTCAAGAGAATCCGCACCGAATTTTGCCATTGAATTCCGCACTGACGGGAGTGATTTTTCCTGCATTGAGCCGGATTTTGAGAAAAACTTATCGGCAAGGCAGATGAGTTTTTCCAAGTCTGTTTCGGGGAGAAAATCACGATGCGGCAATGGCAAATCCCGGGCAATGATATTTTCTGCGGTCAATCCTGAACCTGTATGCCGTTCGGCAATGCGGGCGTAAATTTCAAGGTCAACACCATTATCAGAGCCGTACTTGCGGAGTAATTCCGCCCCGATAATGCCATGAGTTATGTAATTTTCCGTACCGCGGCACAAAATCGAAGGTGCATGACACTTGAAAATACCTATATCATGAAGCATTGCCCCATTTGCGATCTCATCATGAGCGACAGGAATCGAACTTTTTTCAATAATTTCAAAGGCTTTGTCCCTGACCTGCATGGAATGTTTCAGCAGAATCTCTTTCAATGCGGCATCATCATGATAAAAAAAGTCAATTATTTCAAAAACATTCATCTGCACCCCGGATAATTTTATGTTTATAAGGTATTGAATTGAGAAAATTTCTGCCGTAATATTTGGAAATAATACGTTTGTCAAGCACAGAAATTATACCTTTATCAGTTTTGCTGCGGATAAGCCTGCCTATTCCCTGCCGGAAACGCAAAACCGCATCAGGAATACTGTAATCTTTGAATGAATTACCACCGTTTTTGGTAATTTCTTCACAGCGGGAGGCAATCAAAGGATGCGTCGGCACGGCAAACGGCAGTTTGGTAATAGTAACATTGCTCAAAGCCTCGCCGGGCACATCAACTCCGGTCCAGAAACTGTCAGTGCCGAAAAGCACGGAATTTATATCATTTTTAAACTCTTCCAGCAGCATACTGCGGCTGCGATCGCCCCCCTGCACCAGCAAGGTTATATTTTCCTCATCAAAAAAGTCCTGCAAAGCCTCCGCCGTCTGCTTCAGAAGCGAGTAACTTGTAAAAAGCACAAAAGCCTTGCCCTGAGTTCTGCGGATAAGATTTTTTATGTACAAAAGCATCATCCGGAAATGTTCATCCCCGGGATTTTCCGGCATATCCGCAGGTATCAGAAATTCAACTCTCAACGGATCAAACGGCGAATCAAGCAGCATTGTTCTGCCATTGCAAAAACCCGTCCTCTTTGCGAAAAAATCAAACAGATTATTTATCGTCAATGTCGCACTGGTGATAATTACCGGAAATGAAGCATCAAACAATTCCCGCCGCAGAAGTTCCGGAATATTCAACGGCGAACCGTTCAACGAAGTATTTCTATTGTCACATTCAATATAATAAACGCTGCGTTCATTACCAAGCAGCAGAAATTCACTTATCCCGTTCAAAACTCCGTCAATCCGGTCAATATATGAACCGATTTCAGTCTGCAAAGAGGCATCCTCATCCAATTCTTCAAACAGAATATCCAGTACACCACGCAATTTCTCAAGCGAACTTCCGAGAGTATTTTCAAAAATTCCCCTCTGTCTGATACGCAAGGCAGTTTCATGCCGCTCGTCACAATAATTTTCAAACTGCTTGAAAAAAGTATAAACAACATCCCGTGCTTCAGCACAGAGTTTGCGGCATTCCATCGCAGTTTTGCCATTACGCACCAGCAGACCTTTGCCGTTGTCCGGATTGTAAAGACGATTGAGAACGGCAATAACTCCGAGTTTGGAAACCGACATTCCCAGATGATCCGCCGCATTATCTTCAAGCGTATGAGCTTCATCAATGACCACCATACCGTATTCAGGAAGCAATGCACTCTCGGAATTATCCTCCATTTTTATCCTCAAATCAGTAAAAAATAAGGCGTGATTGGCAACAATAATATCCGCTTCGGCCCACTCCTTACGGGCTCCGAAATAAAAACATTTTTTGTAAAAAGGACACTTTGGCCCGAGACAATTTCCTGATTCAGAGTGGATCATGCCCCAGAGTTCAGGGGAAATACGGAATTTGAAACTGCTTCTTTCGCCATTGGTCGCATGAAGATTGGTTTCGATTTTTTCCAGTTCTGCAGCAAGAGACGGAACCGGCAGCAACGCCTCACGCTCCCCCTGCTGAACAAGTTCATAACGGCGTAAACAGAGATAATTGTTGCGGCCTTTGGCAAGAACGGCTTTGAATTGGATACCGGTAACTTCTTTCAAAAAAGGAATGTCTTTGCCAATAATCTGCTCCTGAAGATTGATGGTTTCAGTCGTAACCAAAGCCGGATATTTTGCAAATTGCGAACGGTAAATCAAAGGGACAAGATAAGCAAAACTTTTTCCGACTCCGGTCGGAGCTTCAACGGCAAGATTTTCTCCGCGGTCAACAGCCTCCACAATAGCTGTTCCCATCTGCATCTGCTGGGGACGGAATTCATAAGGTCTTGCGGAATTGAAAACTGCGTGTTTTTTCAAAAGGCCGCCCGGCACAAAAAACTCCTCAACATCATGGCGGAGTTTCTGCATACACTCAACTCTTTTGGCCTCTTCACGCTCAGCGAGCAGCTGCGGCTCATAAAAACCGATCTCCTCATCCGCAAAATCAGCAGGGTCAAAATCAACCGCCGCCTCTTCAAGAAAAGGCGGCAGTTCTGAATTTTCAGGCTCATCAAAAGGTGTATTTGCAGGCTTTATCATTCGCTGATACGCACGCCCTTCAGATAACTTTCAATAAATTCATTGATTTCACCGTCAAGAACAGCTGCAGTATTGCTGGTTTCAACGCCGGTACGCAAGTCTTTGACCATCTGATACGGCTGCAGAACATAAGAACGAATCTGACTGCCCCAGCCGTTTTCGGACTGTTCACCGCGTTCAGCGGCGGCGGCTTCACGGCGTTTATTTTCCTCCAATTCATAAAGTCGTGCCTTCAGCATTTTCATAGCAGTAGCCTTGTTTTTGTGCTGCGAACGCTCACTCTGGCAGGCGGCGACCAAACCGGTCGGCAAGTGGGTCAAACGGACGGCAGAGTCGGTGGTATTAACGCCCTGACCGCCTTTACCGCTTGAACGGTAAGTATCAATACGCAAATCCTTTTCATCGATTTCAATATCAATATCATCATCGACTTCAGGATAAACTTCAACCGAACAGAAAGATGTATGACGTCTGGCGTTGCTGTCAAAGGGAGAAATTCTGACCAGACGGTGAACGCCGCGTTCACATTTCATATAACCGTAAGCGAAACTGCCCTGCACGAGCATGGTGACACTTTTGACACCGGCTTCTTCGCCCATCTGAATATCCATGATTTCATCTTTCCAGCCCTGAATTTCAAAATATCTGCGGTACATACGCATAAGGATCGATGCCCAGTCGCATGATTCTGTACCTCCGGCTCCGGCATGAATTGAAACATAAGCACCGTTTTTGTCCAAAGCACCGCTCAAAAAGCTCAAAAGTTCAAGATCGTCAAGATGCTTCATAATGCGTTTTGCAGCGATTTCAGCCTCGCCCATATAGTCGGGGTCATCGGCGGCAAATTCGATATGGACAGCGAAATCCTCTGCTTCTTTGAGCAAAGCACTGTAAGGTTCAGTGATTGCTTTTTCGGCAGAAAGTTTACCGACAGTTTCCTGAGCAGATTCTTTGTTATCCCAGAAATCGGGTTTTGCCATTTTAGCTTCAAGTTCAGCGATTGCTTCTTTGTGAGCATCAATATCGAGAAAATCCTGCAAATGCTCAAGTCTCTGAGCGACATCAGATTCTACATTTTTAAGTTCGTCAAGAGTCATAATATTACCTTTCTTTATATTCAAGATAATTTAACACCACAACTCGACTTTTTCAAACAGACAAACAACTTTTTTACAGAAAAATATCAATAGCCGACAAAGATGGAACGCATTATAAACCTCTGCCGAAATGAAGCACTACAGAGTGACTGAACAGTCAGACTTATCTGCCATATCAGCCACCTGCCATGCCGCTGAATAAATTTCCCGCAAATCAGGCTATGAGAAGTTTATCTTCAAAGATTTTTTCAGAACTGAAATCGTCATAAGCACCAATCGAAGCAAGCGTTTTGTCTGTACCATAAATTACTTCAAATTCAAAATCGCCCTTCAAGATGACTGAATTTCTGCCGTCACTGAAAGTTTTTGCAGATTCATCATATTTGACAGTTTGAGATTCAAAATACAATGTAACTTTGCCGTCGGCAAGCTGTTCGACAGTATCAACTCCGAAGTCGCCGCCGAAAACGAAAATGTCATTCCCGCCGCCGCCATGCATACTGTCATTACCGATACCGCCGACGATTATATCGTCCTCTGCTCCGCCGACAAGATGGTCATTTCCGGCATCGCCGAACAATGTATTATTTCCGTTATTTGCCCAAATAGTATCATTGCCGAGTCCACCGTAAATTTTGACTCCATCACCGACATAAGCGAACCGCTGACTTGTCATATCGACAATATCATCTCCGTCACCGGCACGGATTTCATCAATCTTTGCTATACGGGCTTGCTGTTCGGCAACAGTTCCCGGCAGCGCTGTATAAATATCATCCACAAACAACGCATCGCCGTTGGCATCATCGGTCATAACCAGAATATTGGCATCAGTTGAACCTTCAAAAATATCAGCAAGTATATTTTTGTCAGCAAGCAAAACATACTCTTTGGTCCCGCTCCAGCCATTGAGCAAACCAAGATGCTGAGCCGCATAATCTGCGGACCACTTGCCGTCAGCATTGGCAAAGAAAACATCTTTACTGCCGTTTTCATTTGAAGTAAAAATCTGAGCCGAATCATCATTTTCACAAATAATTTCTCCGCCATTGAACCATATTCCGTCTGAAGAAAGTTTCCATTGGAAAGAACCTTCCGGCATACCGTAAACATCGACCCCATTGCTATTGACTTCAAACTGCAGAACAGAATTGAAATCATCTTTTGAGTATTGAATGATATAATTTTTGCCGATATCGGACCAGTTCAAGCGGTTACTGTCGCCATACATCTGCATTTTAACAAAAGATTGTACTGCCGACCAATCGGATAAATTACCGGCTTTGTCAACGGATTTTATCTGATAAAAATATTTTCCATCCGCAACATCTGTCAAATTAAATTCACTTTCAGCAGTAAATTCACCGTCACCGGTTAAAGTTTCGGCTGAACCGTAACGGATATAATATCCGCTGACTCCGGCGTTGTTGTCCTTTGCATCATTCCAATCGATTTTTACGTCATCATCATAAAAATACACTTCTGAAACTGCGGGGATATCCGGAGCAATTTTGTCGATATTTGAGACAGTATAACTTACGATTTCTGAAATATATCCTGCGGCATCGATTCCACGGAAATAAACTGAACCATTTTCAGCAAAAACAATATCTGAAATATAAGCCTGCCAGTCTTTGCCGTTGTATGAAAATTCTTTTTCAACGCTGTCATTGCTGAAAGTTGCAGATACAGTAACATTCTGATTGGTCAATGCAGTATTGCTGACTGTATAAGTCGGAGACGCGGGCGGAGTGAAATCGCCGATTGAGAGATGAAGATTTCCGTTTTGCTGAGTAAGCAGATAATCCACGCCGTTGTATTTGAAAACATCGCCGTTGACGGTGATTGAGCCATAAGAAATTGCTCCGTCGCCGATTGTGACGGTTTGGTTGAAGTTTTCAGCACCTTGAGCGAGTTTATAAGTACCATATTCCTGACTTGCAGAAACCGTAATCGTATAAGTCGGAGTACCTGAAATCAAAGAGAGATTATTTATCAAATAATCATCTTCAGCAGTTCTCTCTGATACAGTAAAGTCAATAATACTGCCTTCATATGCAGTAACTCTCGCACCGTCAGACATCTGCAAAGTGCCTGTATGTTTACAGCCGGAGGATATCCACATCAAGCCGGAATTAACCGTCGTATTGTTCGCTGTACCGTCATAATCGACATACATCCTGCCGCCGGAATTTACGGTTGTGTTATTTGCCGTTCCGCGGCGAATATGCATTTGACCTCTGGAATTTATAACCGTATTGTCGGCAGTTCCTCCGCTGATGACATTCATAATGCTTTCGGAATCAATGCAAAAATCTGAAATTGAAGCATTTTTCATTTCAAAAGCATAGCCGTTTGAAGTACCTTGTATATAAGTGTCAGGAGCTACATCTATAGACAATCTGCCACCGGAGACCACACTGATATCAGTTGCAGTACCGCCGGAACGTACAGCAATAAGTCCGCCGTAATTTACAGTAGTATGATCAGCAGAACCATAGAATACTGTCAGAAAACCATCCGAATTGAGTATGGTATTATTGGCTGTACCGCCTCTGACATTTATATCGCCGACAGTTTCAATTGTTACATTATCTGCAGTGCCGCCGTCAAAAACCTCAATGCAGCCTCCTCGTGAAACTATGGCAGAATTTATAAAACCACCGTTGACTGCACTTGCATGACCATCCCAAAAAACCGAAGTTCGGCTCGCTACTCCGCCGGAGGAGATAATCATATATCCGCTTTCATTGACAACAGTTTGGTCAGCGATACCGTCGGAGTAAATAAATATATGTCCTAAAGAATTTATTATTGCATTGCTCGCAACACCGCCGGAGGAAATATGCATAGAGCCCCTGTAATTAACCGTCGTCCTATTCGCCGTACCGCCGGAGGAAATGTGCATACTGTTGTTGCCGCCGCTGACGATGGTTGCATTGTCAATAACTGCACCTGATGAAGTCAAAGTTCCTGAACTGTAAATAAAGACAGCGGGAGCTTTTGCTTTTTCAATGCTCAAAGTCAAATTGCCGTCTGCTTGGTCGAGGCTGTAAGTTGTGCCGTTATAAACAAAATCTTCACCGTTGACGGTAATTGAACCGTAAGAAGTTGTGCCGTCTCCGATAGTAATACTGCCGCTGAAATTACTTGCACCTTGAGCGAGTTTATAAATTCCGTCTGCCTGCTTTGACGATACTGTAATCGTATAAGTTGGAGCACCCGAAATCCGAGACAGATTGTTAATCAAATATCCATCCGCTGCAGTTCTGCCAACAACAGAAAAGTCAATTACGCCCCCCTGATATGCAGAAACAACTGCCCCACTTGCAATCTGCAAAGTGCCGGTATGTTTACCGCGGGAGCAGATATTCATATCGCCCCTGTAATTAACCGTCGTGCTGTTCGCTACTCCGCCGGAGGAGATATACATAATGCCAGAATTAACCGTCGTGCTGTTCGCTACTCCGCCGGACATGACATACATAACGCCACGGGACACCGTCGTGCGGTTCGCTACGCCGCCGGAGTAGATACGCATATAGCCGCCGTAATTAACCGTCGTGCTGTTTGCCTCACCGCCGGAGGAGATATACATAGTTGCTGAATAAACGGAAAGCGTCGTGCTGTTCGCTACGCCGCCGGAGGAGATGTACATATAGCCTCTGGAATTAACCGTCGTGCTGTTCGCTACACCGCCGGACATGACATACATAGAACCGGACACAATTTTATTATCCATTGTTTGAGTATGCGATAATAATTGATTATCTGAACCGAAATATACCCCGGAATATTTGCTGGTATAGGTAACATAGGCTCCATCTGCGGCATCAACATGCCCAACACATGGAGTCCATGTTATATTAAGAGCCGTACCGCCGGAGGAGATATACATATAGCCTCTGGAATTAACCGTCGTGCTGTTCGCTGTACCACCGGAGTAGATAAACATACCACCGCCGGAATTAAACGTCGTGCTGTTCGCTACACCGCCGGGGTCGATAGATATATAGCCGCCGTAATTGACCGTCGTGCTGTTCGCTACACCGCCGGAGTAGATATGCATACCACCGATGGAATTAAACGTCGTGCTATTCGCTACACCGCCGGAGTAGATATGCATAGTTGCTAAAGAACCGGAAACCGTCGTGCTGTTCGCTACACCGCCGGAGTTGATATACATAGAGTTATTACCACCGCTGGCGATAATCGCATTTTCTATAATTATACCGGAGGAAACTAACGAGCCTGAACTGTAAATCTTTACTGACATTTTGTGAGCCTTTATTTGTATATTTTTTATTTATATTTTTATTCAAGGAAATATACAGTGTATAATAACAATTTCAAGAGCAGATTTCAAAAAAACAATAAAAAATAAAAGGGAAGATAAGGAATATAGAGAATATAAGGAGGATAAGGAAAGAAAAACAGGAATAAACGGAAAGAAAATATGATAAATCATCATCCTTTATTGCATATTTTCTCTCCTAAAAGCAGCATAATTTCACATCCACATTTTATTGACTGACACATCGGTAATGCCACTATTTCAGGGTTCGCCAAGGCGAC
>JAFVUZ010000049.1 GCA_017502435.1 Lentisphaeria bacterium | reverse complement strand
CCGTAATCTGCCCCGGGCACAAAATAACGGAAATATTTTGAGTGGAAAATGTTTTCTTTGTTACTTTCTTTCACGGAAAGAAAGTAAGTATTGAGAGTATTGAGAGTATTGAGAGTATTGAGAGGAACAACAACCTTCTCAAATCTCCCAAACCTCCCAAAATTCTCAAAAACATCCAACAAAAACTGAAAACCAAACCCCTAACAAAAGGAGAAAAATATGAAAAACAACCTCAAACAACATGACAAAGTAAACATTATCGGAAGTTTCACATTGATTGAACTTCTCGTCGTCATCGCGATCATCGCAATTCTGGCGGGAATGTTGCTTCCTGCATTGAACAAGGCTCGTGACAGAGCCAGAACTGCAACGTGTATTGCCAATCTCAAAAATCTCGGGACAGTCATTACTCTGTATACCGATGATTATGATGGTCAGCTTCCCGGTCCTGTGAACAGATCCAGCGGCGGTAACAACCCATATGCAAACTGGGTAAGTGTTTTGAAAAATAATAAATATTTTGTTAGTGCTAATGTTAAAGAATTTCTGCATTATAATGAAACAAATGCAAATTCAATGCTTGACTGTCCGTCAAGCGTCGCCGGAAATGCTAATCTGAAGGGCTGGCGTCAGTCTACAAATGTTACATCGGCTGACTATTCTATAAATCTTTACGGCGGTACCGGTTCCGGCAGTTACAGCAATGACGGTCATAATTTGAAAAAAATTCCCAATCTTTCATCATATTTGATGTTTGTTGATTCAAATTATGACAATGTTTTTCAGGAAATTGCAAATATTGCACTCCGTCATAGTAATAAGTTCAATGCACTCATGGGTGATTGCAGTGTGCGTTCTTATGGTGCTATTACAAGCAATAACAAGATCATGTTCAATATGGATAAATAAAATATGAAAAAGTTACTGTTCATATTATTTGCATTTGCTTTTGCCTGTTCACTTTTGGCTGATATTACCATCGCTGACAATGGCAAAAGCAAGTACGTTATCATCGTCGGTGACAACTGCCGGCAGAAGGAAAAATCTCTGGCTGAAAATCTGCAGAAAACTCTGAAAGAGATCACAGGTGTTGATATTGCTGTCAAAAAAGAGAGTCAGGTTGCTGCAGCAACTCCCAAAATTTCTGTCGGAGATACCAGACTTGCAAAGAAAAATGTCAGCTTCAGTGCTGATTCCGGTTATGAAGAAATGGTTGTCAAAACCGTCGGCAATGATTTGATAATTGTCGGAAGTTCTTTCATAGGAACAGGTTTTGCCGTTTATGATTTTCTTGAAAACTTTTGCGGATGCCGTTGGTATGACGCATTGAATGTCAAAATCCCCAAAAAACAGAAATTGACTTTCAAAAAAATCGATTATCGCCGCCAACCGTCATTTATTTTCCGTCAGATTTTCACCCAGACACGCAACTGGAAGTCTTTAGGCGGAGATTTCGGTTTGAAAAATAAATCTTCCAACAACGGAACCGGAGTTTCATTTTTCGGCAGACCCCGCGACGGACATTCTTTCTACGCATACTGCGACGACTGGCCCAAAGACCGTCTCTATCTGCTCTCCAAAGCTCCGGACGGCAGACGCAACGCCATAAAAGGCTGGATGGGCCCGAACTGCTGTATCAGCCATCCGGAAGTCATTCAGCGTTTCAAGGACAAACTTCGCAAATATATTGCCGCCGACCGCAGAGATTACGGTTACAAAAAAGTTCCTTATCCCAGATTTTATGCAATTTCACAGAATGACTGCAATTCATATTTCTGCTATTGCGACAGCTGTCAGGCTCTGGTCAAAAAACATGGCGAATCCGGACTTTTGCTGACTTTTATCAATCAGATCGCAAATGATATTGTCAAAGATCATCCTGAAATCCGTGTGCATACCGACGCTTATGCATTTACTGCACCACCGCCGATCAGCGATATCAAAGCCGCTCCGAATGTTACTGTTGAACTTTGTCATACTGTCGGAAATTATTATTCCGCCATCGCAGATGACACCAGAACCAAGTATCCCGCTATGGTCAAAGACTGGGCAAGCAGAACCAATATGCTCGGCATTTGGGATTACTGGATTTTTTACTGGGATGCTTTCCCCGCTCCATATCACAATGTGCATCAGATCAAAAAAGATTTGACTTTTTATTACCGGAACAAAGTCCGCTATATGCACATTGAATCTGAAGCCTCTGATGAAGCGATTTTCTTCAATCTCAAACTCTGGCTCGGTCATAAACTGCTGGATAATATCAATCTTGATGACAAGGCTCTTATCGCTGAATATATGCAGGATTATTACGGTCCCGCCGCCCCAGAAATGAAAGAGTTTATGGATTATGTTGCCAAACGTCAGCAGGGACAGTTCGCTGAAGTTTTCAGCCGCAACAAATTCAATCCGGAATCACGTCCGTGGCTGGATGAAGCATTTTACAAAACCGTTCAGGATATTTTTGATCGTGCAGAGAAAAAATGCAAGCCCGGTTCAATGCATCTCAAAAACGTTCACCGTGAACGTATGACTGTCGATTTGAGTATGCTTTACCGCTATAATAAAATCAATGCAAAAATCCCCCGCAAAGTGCTTGCCGACCGTTATAAAGCATACGCCTCCGAACACGTAAAACTGCGTAAAAAAGAGTCAAGTCATGCCGCTGAACTGCTGCTGATCGACAATGAATACAAAAAACATATTCATGCCGACGAAATTGCAAAAATGAAAAATGCAAAGCCGCAGGAGTGGAAAATCGGTAAAGAATGGAGTCTGCGTGACATGAAATATGATGTCACCGGAGTTCCCTCCAACCGCAAGACAAATGCTCGTGCAAAATATGAAAACGGTATTCTTTATCTGCGTCTTGCCGATAATATGCCCACTGCCGGACTTAAAAACGGCAAACAGATTTTTGACGGCGATGACTGGGAGGTTTTTCTCGCCTCCGACCGCAAAGGCGAATACATTCAGCTGCTGGTCAGCCCTGAAGGTAAAATCGAAAGTATACACGTCAAAAACGGCAGTTTGCGGTACTTTAATCTTAAAGGTTTTTCCGCAAAATCTCAAGTCTCACCACACAGCTGGACCGTTGAAATGACAATTCCCGTCAAAAATATGCCGATCCAAAATATCAGATGCGGCAATATTATCCGCGGAACTGTCACCACCGGAACAGCATGGTGTCCGACTTTTGAATCAAGATTTGGTATCCCCAAATATTTTGGAACTTTAACATTGGAGTAAAAAAATGAAAAAACACTTCACATTGATCGAATTGCTTGTCGTAATAGCAATTATCGCCATCCTCGCCGGAATGCTGCTGCCTGCACTCAACTCTGCCAGAGAACGTGCCCGCGGTGCAACCTGTGTGAGTAATCTGAAACAACTTGGTATCGCTGCTATTATGTACAGTGATGACAATGAACGTTGGTTGCCGTATCCGATAAATAGGGCGAGTGGTACTGGCTATTCCCCTTATAACTGGGTTGTCTGTCTGTATCAGGCTGGTTACATCCCCGCAAAAAATAAAGATACAAAATTCAAAGAAGAGGGAGTTCCGTCTG
Organism: Lentisphaeria bacterium; assembly: GCA_017502435.1. Taxonomy (GTDB): domain Bacteria; phylum Verrucomicrobiota; class Lentisphaeria; order Victivallales; family Victivallaceae; genus RGIG5270. Next base: position 5,734 of record JAFVUZ010000049.1, on the reverse strand, counting down.
GTCAGTTTGTAAATAAATTTCTGCTCTGTCCCAGTGCTATGCCGGGAGGAACTGCTTTGTACGGCTGGTGGAACTCTTACTCTACAAGTTCTTCAGACTATGGTATAAGTTGTCATTCCGGTTTAACTTCAGCCACTTTTAATAATGACGGATATATTCTCGGCAAAACAGACAGTCCTTCAAGAAAAATACTTTTTGCTGATGCTCGTGATATTGTCTTTCATACAAAGGATACATCTCAATCTCCCAGAGTCCAATTCCGCCACAACAAAAAATTTAATGCTACAATGCAGGACGGCAGTGTCAGAACTTTTGATGAAAAAATCACCGAGGGCGAAATTAAATATCAGGTAAATCGCTGAAAATAAAAAAACAGCATAAACAGGAAAAAATATGAAAAAAATATTTTCTTTACTTTTAACCGGTGTATTTGCCTGTTCTCTTTGGGCAGATGTCACTGTTACTGACAAGGGCGTAAGCAATCACGTCATCGTTATTCCGGACAGCTGTCCCGGGCACATTCAGAGATCTGTTGTCGATATGCAGAATATTTTGCAGCAGATCACCGGAGTCAAACTGCCGATTATGAAGGAAAGTGCCGTAAAATCCGGCACTCCCAAAATTTCCGTCGGCAATACTGAATTTGCCAAAAAACACGTCCGCTTCGCCAAAGGGGCAAACGCTGAAGAAATGGCTGTCAAAACCTTCGGCAATGACATCATTATCAACGGCAACTCCATCGTCGGAACCTGCTTTGCCATCTATGACTTCCTTGAAAAACAGTGCGGCTGCCGCTGGTATGACGGCTGGATGAAAAAGATTCCCAAAAAAGCAAAACTCGTCATCAAAGATGTCAATATGCAGCGCTCTCCCTCTTTTATGTTCCGTAGAGTTTTCACTCAGGCACGCAACTGGGGCGGCGGCAAACCCGATCCTTTTGCAAACCTCCGCTGCAAAGCAACTTATAATTCAATTCCCAACCCCGTAATGGGACGTCCGGCGGATATCCATACATGGTATCTCTATACCAAAGACTGGCCGAAAGAAAAACTTCACCTCCTGTCAAAAAATCCCAGCGGCAGACGCAACGCCCAGAAAGGTCAGCTCGGTCCCATGACCTGTGCCACTCATCCTGAAGCTGTTGCTCTGTTTAAAAAACAGCTCCGTAAATTTATCGAAAGAGACCGTGCAGATAGCAAAAAATACGGCTATACCGCTCCTGTTCTCTACAATATCAGTATCAATGACTGTACCAATTATTTCTGCTATTGCGACAGTTGTCAGGCAATCGTTAAAAAACACGGCGAATCCGGCTTGCTTCTCCACTTTATCAATATGCTTGCCAAAGATATTGCCAAGGATTATCCCGAAGTCATAATCCATACCGCTGCTTATTCCTTTACTGCTCCTCCGCCCAAAACTGACATCAAAGCTGAACCCAATGTCGCAGTCGAACTTTCCCACAATACCGGAAATTATTATGCCGCTGTTGCTGAAGATACCAAAGGCAAGTTCGCTGAACAGATCAAAAACTGGGGCTCCAGAACCAAAATGCTCGGTATCTGGGATTACTGGATTTTCTACTGGGATGCATTCCCCGCACCCTATCACAATGTGCATCAGATCAAAAAAGATTTGGATTTTTATTACAAAAACGACGTCCGTACCATGCGTATTGAGTCAGAAGCCGCCGATACTTCCAACTTTTTTGCTCTCAAATACTGGCTCGCATATCAGCTCATGGATGATATCAATCAGGACGCAGATGCACTCATCGATGAATTTATGAATGACTTCTACGGCCCCGCTGCTCCCGAAATGAAAGAGTTCATGAAATATGTCGCTGAACGTCAGCAGGGGCACTACAACGGGGTCTTCGGCAGCAAAAGATTCGACCCGAACTCCCGTCCCTGGCTCGACAAGGCTTTTTATGACAAAGTTCAACCGCTCTTTGACCGTGCCGAAGCAAAATGCAAGCCCGGTTCAATGTTCCTCATCAACGTTCACCGTGAACGCATCCCCGTCGATGTCAGTATGATCAATCTTTATGACAAAATCAAACCCGCCATCTCACGTAAAGTTCTCGCTGAACGATATCGTGCTTATGCTCATGAACATATCAAACTGCGTAAGAAGCCATCTTCTCATGCCGCCGAAATGCTCCTTATCAACAACGAAGTTGAAAAATACCTCCGTCATGCTGAACTTGACGCCATGAAAAAAGGCCCCAGACCCGCATGGACAATTACAAAAGACTGGAGCAGACAGGTAATTAAACATTATATTACCGGCATTCCCGCCAAACGCAAAAATGATGTTCAGGCAAAATACGAAAACGGTATCCTTTATCTGCGTATGACTGAATATATCAATACCAAAAAAATCAAGTCCGGAAAACAGACTTTCATGGGCGATGACTGGGAAGTTTTCCTCGCCGGAGACCGCAACGGTGATTATGCACAGTTCCTTATTGCTCCCAATGGCAAATATGACTCGATTTTTTTCAAAAACAAACGTCTTGAATACCGCAAATTCAAAGATGTGAAAGTCAAATCAACCGTGCTCGCTGATAAATGGGTCGTTGAACTTGAAATCCCGCTCAAAAGTTTGCCCTTTAAAGAAATCAAATACGGCAACTTCATTCGCGGAGTACAGGGAGAAGGATGTGCATGGAGTCCGACTTTTGAACAGTCATACGGACGTCCCGCATTTTTCGGCAGTTTGACATTCAAATAATTTATGAAAAAAATCATAATATGTTAACAACCAGAACCATAAAAAAGGATATTAAAAAATGAACTCAATTATTCTGGCAGTAATGCTCGCTCTCGCAGTCGGTGAATCTCAGACTGTCAAAGTCGATGACCGCACCGAAGCAAAAATCACAGTACAGCAGGAATCAGTCAAAGTTAACTGGGTCTGCAATGAATCCAATATGACTCATGTCAAAAATTATTACAAAAAAGACGGCAGCCGCTGGAACCTTTTCGCCGGGGAAACCGTTGACCTCTGGTTTTCTCCCAATTCATGGAGAACTCACAAGGTTGTCTATGAGCCGAAATACCGTATCATCACCAATCCTTCAAAAAATTTCTTTACTGCATTCATAGGCGTTGCCCGCCCCTCGAAAGATTTTTTGAACCGTGTTGAAAAAAATGATACCAACTGGAGTGTGGAATGGATTTTCCCCTATGCGGCTCTTGAAACTTCTGAATTTACCAAGCCCGCCAGCAAAAAAGTTTATCCGCCCGCAAATTACTGGGCTTTCCAATTCAACCGCCGCAGTGAATCTTCAGGTAAAGCAACTTACACCAAGTCTCCTGCTGTTGTTATTGAAATCCCGCAGAAAGTTATTGCTCCATATCAGCAGATCATGATGTATGGTTTTGCCGCCAAAAACGGAGCCAAAGCCGGTCAGACTGTTGTCGATTTCACTCTCCAGAACCGCAGTCAGGCAGCTTTCAACGGCAAAATGAAAATCGTTCTTCTGGAAGGAAAAGAAGAAACTCTGCTCAAAGAAGAGGCAATCACAATTCCCGGCAAATCAGACAAAGCCGTAAACTATACTGCAACTCTGCCTGAAAAAGCAGTTAAATTCGGTATCAAAGTTTATGTTTACAATGCTGCCGGAACTTTGGTCCGTATTTCCCGTGACCTGCCGGTCGATAATCCCTGGGTCGCATTCTGATTTGAGGTTTTAAATGACAAAATGGATGACTCCGGCAAATGTACCGGATACAACTTATATTACTGTCTACCGCTGCTGTTTTGAAACTGCAGCGGAGCAGACTCTTGAATTTGAATTCAGTGCGGACAACCGTGCCCAGCTTTATCTTGACGGCAAACTGCTTATCAACGGACCTGAACGCGGGGCTCCGCAGCACTGGTATTTTCAACGTGTTAAAACCCAAGTTTCTGCAGGCAGTCACATTTTGACTTCTCGTGTTGTCAGCCTCAATCCGCTGGATATTACTGTCCGTGAATACGGTTATGCTCAAATGACAGTCCGTCATGGTTTTTATGTCAATGACAAATCCGGGCTTTTGAATAACTGGGAATATCAATTTGAAAATATTGCCGCTTTTGAAAAGCCTTTTCCCGACTGGGCATCGTTTCCGCGTGTACGGATAACTCCGGATTATAATTCAAAGCTGCTGGCAGGTATCGGCGGCGAATGGCAGCCGGTTGCATATTTTGAAGATTTCAGAACTTTGTATGAACCTGATCTGCCTTTGATGCGGCATGAAAAAATTGAACCGGAACTCAAAGCTCCCGGGCTCTATTATTTCAAACAGTATGTCTGCGTCTGGGCGGATTACCGCTTCAAAGGCAAAGGCAAAGTTTCAATCCGCTGGACAGAAACTCCTTATTTGACTGAAGAATTTGATCCGCTCTATCTCAAAGGCAAAAAAGGTAATCGTGACGGCAAGTTTTTTGTCGGCGTTCCCGATGTTTTTGAAATCGACGGTGAAACAGTCTGGCAGGATTTCTGGTGGCGTGCCGGTCACTATCTGGAAATCACTGTCGAAGGTGATGTTGAATATGAGGCAAATTTCTATCTGACAGGTTATCCCTATGAAGAGTTCAAACCGCGTTCTGTTCTGGAAAAAATGGCATTTGAGACATTGCAGGCGTGTTCATTTGAAACTTACATGGATTGTCCGTATTATGAACAGCTTATGTATATCGGAGATTCAAGACTTGAGGCTTTGTGTACATATCTTATAACCGATGACCACCGTTTGATTCGCAAGGCTTTGCGTATGTTTGCGTTGTCTCAGCGGCCGGATGGGTCATTGAATGCCCAGTATCCATCATGCTCAATTCAGACGATTCCTTCTTTCATGCTGGTATGGTTTCTGATGCTGCGGGATTATCACAAACATCACGGTAATGATGATCTGGTCATGGAGTTGAAGCCGTATGCTTTGAGACTTATTGAATTTCTGAAGGCAAATACGCATGATGATTTGATAAGCGTGAAAGGCTGGAACTTTTTTGACTGGTGCGACTGCTGGGATAACGGAGTGCCGCCCGGCGGCGAACTCAACAGTGCCATGAACTGGCTTTATGTACTGGCTATGCAGAGTGCTGCAGAAATGGAACTTGGTGACGGCTTGAAGGAACAAGCTGAACGTACTGCTGCAAAAATCAGAGAAAAATTCTATGTTGAGGAGAAACAGCTTTATGCCCTCGATATTGAAAAGAAACATTTTTCTGAACATCCGCAGATACTTGCCATGCTTGCTAATGGAGATACCTCTGTTGTTTCGGGACTGAGAAATGTTGAACTTACTCCCTGCAGTATTTATTTCTCATATTATTACCTCGAAGCGTGCCAGAAATTCGGACTCAATGACTTGCTTGAAAAACGTTTGGATCGTTGGAGAGCACTTTGCAATGAAGGTCTTACGACTTTTCCGGAAGAGTTTGACAATCCGCGTTCTGATTGTCATGCATGGAGTTCACACATCCTCGGCATTCTGCTGAAACAGTGATAAACTGACAATGGTGGCTGTTGCAAAACTGTTTTGTGGGGAAAAAACCTTTTTGAAATGCTCTGTTCCCTTTGAGGGGAGATAACTTATTTTGGGCTTTTTTGCAGGGGCTTACGCCGCCCCTGCACCCGGCGCCGGGTACGACCCGGAGCGATGTGACGCTGGTGCGTGAGTGTCAGCGGCTGGGTGCGTCAGGCTGTTTTTCGGCGAAATTTTCGTTTCGTCCTCCCGCTTTT
>JAFVUZ010000048.1 GCA_017502435.1 Lentisphaeria bacterium | reverse complement strand
GGGCTTTCGCCCGTGGAGAGCCGTTTACAAGCGTTGCAGAAACATCACGGATCGCGGTCATTTGCCGGGGATAAAGTTCTATTTTTCGTTGAACCAGTCCGGCAATCTCTTTCCGAACCATCTTCTGCTGTTCCGCATCAAGGTTGCTCCCGGCAAAAGCACAGTCGGCAAGCTCCTGCCGCCCGGTAACATGGATATTCCAAGCAATCATTCCCATTTGCCAGACAATGCTCCGTCCGGTAAGATCCGGACCTCTGGAGTCATCAATATATTCCGGCAAAACAGGTTCACAAAGTTTTTCCAAAGCAATGGATAAGCGTTCCGTCAGCGATTGCTGATTATGGATCGCCTGTTGTTTTTTCGCCTTGAGCTTTGCTTTCCGTTTCTGAGCTTTGTTTTGTTTACTCATCAGAATTGTCGCTACCGTTAAGACTGTTTATACTGTAGGTTCGATTGCGATTAGCACCGTTTGCAACAAGTATCTTCTTATCTATCAGATTTTTTAGAATATCCCGCATTCTTGAAGATTTGATGTTCAAGAGAGAACAAAGTTCTCTGGTTGAAACAGCTCCATGTGCCGATATATATTCACATATAACTTGTTCACGATTTATCGCCGATTTATCGCCGATCTTGGATTTTATCGCCGATTTATCGCCGATTTGTTTTTCACCCGGCTCATTATCTGCAGAACTATTTTGGGCAACAGCATTGCGCCACTTGCCGGACTCCATGAGTTTGGCTTCAAAAACGGTGATACGGTCTATGGTAAAAACAGCCTTACCATTGCCGTTTTCTTCCAACTCACGTTGAACTTCTGGGATGCCGTGATTAAGCATATTGACATAACCGAGGATCTGCATTCCTTCGGCTACAGCCGGATTGCGGTAGTCATTCACGGTTGGGAAGTTTTCCGGTCTGGCTTTGCCATACAACCCGCCGTGATTGATGATTTCGATCCGATCCGGATACTGATAAAACTTGATCGGAGCATTGCCGTTGTAATCCCGGTGCATAATTGCGTTCATCAGGATTTCACGCAGTGCCCACTTGGGGTAATTGCAAACGATTTCCTCCCGCAACGCTGAAACCGGAATCGGGCGTTTCTGAACGATAGCCATATCAATAAAAGCATCCAGTTGCGGCAGCATTTCACAGAGATTACCCTGAAACATCCGCTGGTTCATTATTGCCGAAGCATTGTCCATACCATCCCATCTGACATACTGGACATAAGCTCCGGGCATGAAGCGGCGGGGATCTGTACCGAAAAGCAGCAGTGCCGCATTGGTCGGACAATCATAGACCTTGCTGTAAAGCCGCAAAGAAATCATCCATTCTTTAACAGAACGGTTGTTTTTAGATACGATTCCCGCATCAACGGCTTTGGGCAGATAGTATTTGGTAAACAAATCCTGATCAATATCTTCCAGCGTTGCCTGACAACAGGGCGTATTATCCATGGTCGGAAAATTATAGCTGCGGCGTTCGGTCAGAAGCTCTTCTTCCTCTCTGGTAGCCAAATCTTTTCTGGGACCGATACGGATGAAAGTTCTCCCCCGGTAACGGACGGGCGGCAGATTGGAAGGTGTTACTTCCACAACCAGCACATCACCGTCATTGAAAGAAAAAACTTCCACGCTCATAACCGGCATCGGAAGAATATTGCCATCAGAACGGATTGATGATATTTTCTTCAATAGCTCATCAGTAACTTTCAATCCGGAACGCTTGCCGTCATCAGTAATGCCGATCAAAAGATATCCGTTCAGCTTGCTGTTGGGCATATCATTGGCAAAAGCACAGATCGCTTCACAGAATTTATCCATGTTGGTAGTAGAAACAGTCTTTTCAATCCGGAAAGTTTCGACACTGGAGATCAGTACATCAAGTTCTTTTTCTGTAATCATTTATCTGCTCCTTTCCCGGATTTTATCCATTGATCAAGTTCTGCTTTATCAAAAAGCCATTTTCTGCCCACCCGAAGAGCGGGAATATCTGTCTTTTTTATCCAAGTATAGACTGTTTCATTTGTAACAGACAAATATTCACAAACATCTGCGACAGTTAGCATTCGTTCAAATTTAGGCTGATTCAATTCTGGCATAGCAAGCTCCTGTATTCACTCTCTGCTGTAATATAGCATACAAGAAAAAGCAATTCAAATCTTCTTTGACGGTTTTTAACGAATAAGCCAGTTTTTTCACAAATAAGACTCAATGTTTGATACCGCATTCCTGGCAAGAATTTTTTTCAAAAAATCTTGTTGATTCTTTTGCTGAAAATCTGTAAAGAATTTATAATTTGCAGATAGATAAATACATATCTTTTGAGCTTAAAACGAACAATATTATGCTGATAATCTGCTTGAATAAGCTTTGCTATCTTACTGTTTTTCTCCTGAAATTAAGTCAACATATCTCAACAGAGACCAATTTCTTTTTTCTTTCTACCACACCTCAACAAAACACTATTCTTTTGAACTTACAAAATTTAATACAGGCATTGTAAAAAGATCAACAAGAAACGACAATACACTATATTATTGTTGATTTTTAATTATTGTATATGTTTGTCAATCAACGACTTATGTATATTTTTATCTCTTGCAAAAGCATCTTTTTGAGCGTATTTTAATTATTGCGTGCGATGGTCGCAGGCAAAAAACAAGAAAGGATGTGCTTATG
>JAFVUZ010000005.1 GCA_017502435.1 Lentisphaeria bacterium | reverse complement strand
CCGGGTCGTACCCGGCGCCGGGGTTCCGTCTTCGCTAAAGCTACGCCGTGACAAGGCAATCGGCGTCACGCGTCAGCGTAATAGAAAGGCGGGTGGAACGCCGGGGCGGCGTAAGCCCCCTTGTAATAAAAAATCAGTCTATGTTTAGTACACAGCCTTTTATTTATCAGTTAATATTCAGTACAGAGCCGAATCATATCAATTTTTAAGATATTCCTTCAGATACTGACCGGTGAAGGAAGATTTGCATTTTGCAACTTTTTCCGGAGTTCCTTCCGCAATAATGGTTCCGCCGTTGTCGCCGCCCTCAGGTCCAAGATCAATAATATGATCTGCACATTTGATAACATCCAGATTATGCTCTATGACAATGACTGTATTCCCCTTGTCCCGCAATGAAAAAAGGACGCTTAAAAGCTGTTTGATATCGGCAAGATGCAGACCTGTTGTCGGTTCGTCGAGAATATAAACTGTATGCCCTTTGGGAACTCTGGACAATTCAGCAGCAAGTTTGATACGCTGGGCCTCTCCGCCGGAAAAGTTGTCGCACTCTGACCGAGTTTTATGTAACCGAGACCGACCTCCTGCAAAGTTTTGAGTTTACGGCGAAGCGGAGTTACAGTATCAAAAAAATCCACCGCCTGATTGACAGTCAAATCAAGAACTTCAGAAATATTGAGTTTTTTGTACTTGATAGCCAGAGTATCTTTGTTGAAACGCTTGCCGCCGCACTCCGAACACTCAACATAAACATCAGAGAGGAACTGCATTTCTATCTTTTTGATACCGTCGCCTTTGCACTCCTCACAGCGGCCGCCTTTGACATTGAAACTGAAACGGCCGGGCATGAAACCACGCATTTTTGATTCCGGCAAAGCGGCAAAAAGATTGCGGATCACGCCGAAAGCATCCGTATAGGTCGCAGGATTTGAACGCGGAGTACGGCCGATTGGACTCTGGTCTATAACGATAGCCTTGTCAATATTTTCCAGTCCGGTAACTCCGTCGCATTCTCCCGGCGGTAAATCTTTTATTTTCTGATGCTGATTGAGGGCACGGACGAGAATACCGTTGATAAGTGAACTTTTGCCTGAACCGGATACGCCGGTGATACAGCAGAATGTTCCAAGCGGTATTTTGGCAGTAACATTTTTGAGATTGTGGAAACGGGCATTTTTTATGGTCAGAAACTTGCCGGTTCCTTTGAGCCTTTCCTGAGGGACTTCGATTTTTTCCCGTCCCGCAAGAAAATCGCCCGTCAATGAACGTGGAAATGACGGAAGTTCTGCGGCAGTCCCTTCGGCAACGATTTCACCGCCCAGCATTCCCGCTTTCGGCCCGAGGTCGATCACATGATCCGCCCGGCGTATTGTATCAAGGTCATGTTCAACGACGAGAACCGTATTGCCGATGTCACGGAGTTTCTCCAATGTATCCAGCAGTTTATCATTGTCCCTCTGATGCAGACCGATCGACGGTTCATCCAGAATGTAAAGCACTCCCATCAAACCGCATCCAAGCTGAGTTGCAAGTTTGATACGCTGAGCCTCTCCGCCGGAAAGCGTGCTTGAAACACGGTCAAGCGTCAGATAACCAAGTCCGACATCATTGAGAAAAACAAGACGGCTGCGGATCTCTTTCAGCAAATCTGCGGCAATTATCTTTTTTTCCGCATCCAGTTCCAGATTGTCAATAAAAGCCAATGCCTGTGTTACCGGCAAATGATTGAATTCATCGATCCCCAAACCTCCGACTTTCACTGCCAGACTGACCGGATTCAGACGTCTGCCGTTACATTCGGGGCAGACACAACTGCCGGTATATTCACGCAAACGCTCACGGACACTGTCCTCTTCTGTGTTTATCATACGGCGGCGGAGAAGTTCAAGAACGCCTTCAAACGGTTTGCTCCAATGATGTTTTTTGCGTTTCAAAAAATAATCAAATTCGAGCGGCACATCTCCGGTTCCGTTTAAAATCAAATCCTGCAGTTCTGCTTCAAGTTTGCCGAACGGAGTCGTCAGCATATGCGGAGCATTATACTGTTCTGCAAGTTTTCTCAACAGCAGATTGTAATACATTATAAGATGTCTCGGTCCGCGGCGTAATGCAGGTATCGCACCTTTGGCTATGGAAAGTTTTTTGTCCGGCACTACCAGTTCAGGAAGCATGATCTCCATATTTCCCAAACCGTTGCAGCGGGGACAGGCTCCATATGGAGAGTTGAATGAAAAATTTCTCGGCAGCAGTTCACCGAAACTTTTTCCGCAATCAAGACATGCCAGAAATTCACTATGCATCTCCTCTTTGAACTCTCCGTCAGGCTGTTCTATCAATAACTTCAGAACTCCGTGACCGTGCTTCAAAGCCAGTTCAACAGAGTCCTGCAGACGGGCTCTTTCAAGCGAACCGGAAACCAGACGGTCAATAACAATTTCAATATTGTGCCGCAGTGTTTTTGCCAACGGTTCAACATCCTCAACTGACTGCATTCTGCCGTCCACACGGACACGGACGAAGCCGTCTTTTTCGATATTTTCCAGAATGTCGCGGTGTTCACCTTTTTTACCGTCAACGACCGGAGCTAAAATGACAAAACGTATTCCCTCCGGCATTGCCAGCAGTGTATCGGTTATTTTTTCCGCCGATTGCGGCTGAAGCATTTTGCCGCATGAAGGACAATGCGGAATGCCGGCATGGGCATAAAGCAGACGCAGATAATCATATATTTCCGTAACCGTGGCGACTGTTGAACGGGGCGATGAACCGGCACTGCGTTGTTCAATGGCAATGGCGGGAGAAAGCCCCTCGATATGTTCGACTTTCGGCTTCTGTAAACGGTCAAGGAACTGGCGGGCATAAGCGGAGAGACTTTCAACATAACGTCTCTGCCCTTCCGCATAAACAGTATCAAAGGCAAGACTTGATTTCCCGGAACCGCTGAGTCCGGTAATCACCACAAGTTTATTTCTGGGGATCGAAACATTGACATTTTTGAGGTTATGTTCCGAAGCCCCGACAATTTTTATATTATCAAGCATCTTTCAAATCTCCGTAAAGTGCTGCTCTGTATTCTTTCAGTTTTTCAAGAGTTTCAAGCGGTATTGCCATTTTGCCGCCGCCAATGCAAATATCAATTCCGGGACGGTTTTTGCCGTGAAAATCACTGCCGCCGGAAACAAGGATTTCATTATTTTTTGCAATTTCAAGCATCATATTGGTCTCTGTACTGCCGAACATACTGTAATAACATTCAACGCCGTCAAGACCGTAATCTTTCATTTTTTTCACCAGCCGACGGGCAAAACTTGAACCGTTTTTCTGGTCACGGCTGACCGGATGTGCCCAGATTGCCAGCCCTTTTGCCTTGTGAATAATACTTATTGCGTCCGAAGGCATGGGAAGTTTGCGGGGAACATAAGCAATGCAGTTTTTTTTGAGATAACGGTCAAATACCTCCTGAATGCTTGAAAAACCGTAATTTTCAACCAGATATGCCGCAAAATGCACCCTGCCGATAGAATCATTGTGAACAAAATCCAGTTTCTCTCTGTCAATCGGACATCCGAGCGATGCAAGTTTGCGTGCCATTTCAATATTGCGTTCCAGCCGCCATACCCGCATTTGCTCCAGATATGCCAAAAATTCTGCATCCTCCGTATCAACGTACAATCCTGTAATATGAATTTCCCGGCTGCCGTACAAACTTGAAAGTTCAACTCCGGGAATAAATTCAGTATCAGGATATTTTTTCCCCTCCGCCAGAAAATCTTTCACTCCGGCAACTGTATCATGATCGGTCAATGCTATCGCCGCAACACCTCTTTTGCCTGCCAATGCGGCAAGTTCCGCCGGTGACAATGAGCCGTCACTGGCAGTGCTGTGAGTATGATAATCAACCAGATTTCTGTAATTTAACGTGTCAGACATGGAATACCTTTCAATTCTCTTATTATCAAAGCCAGACGCAAATCAACTGGATTGCGGAGGCTTATCCGCGGCAATCTGCCGTCATTTTTTCTGTAAACCCGCTGGCCGTCACTCAGAGAAAGCACTTCTCCAAGCAGTGAAACAGAACGGAAACCGCGTTCCGAAGCCAGCAGTTTTATCAAAGTATATGTAAACATGAGTTCCGCACATTCGGGCATTTTGCCGAAACGGTCACAGAATTCATCATGCAGTTTCTGCAAACTTTCCTCCGAATCCTGAATTGACAGTTTCCGGTATGCTCCGATGCGGAGAGTTTCGTTTTCGATATATGAAGGCGGAAAACCGCAGACAACTTTTCCCGGCGGAGCACTTACGCCAAGAGTCAGAAAATCTATTCCGACTTCCGCTTCCGGCAGGAAACGGCGCGGCTTATTCTGCATACGGTCAACTTCATTCCGCAGCATTTTGCAATAAAGATCAAAACCTATCGTATTCAAATAACCGCTCTGCTCCGTGCCGAGGATGTTTCCTGAACCGCGGATCTCCAAATCACGCAAAGCCAGCTGAAATCCCGCACCGAGATTGCTGCAGCGGCGGATGGCATTGATACGCTTCTGACCGTCGCCGCTGACCAGTCCGTTTTTCGGCAGCAGCATATACGCATAAGCCTGATGTTTCCAACGACCCACCCTGCCACGCAGCTGATAAAGCTGTGCCAGTCCGAAGCGATCGGCACGCTCAATAATAATAGTGTTGGCATTGGGAATGTCCAGACCGGACTCAATGATGGTGCTTGCTACAAGACAATCAATTTTGCCATGCTGAAAATCATTCATCACACTTTCAAGTTCTTTCTCAGCCATCTGCCCGTGAGCAACGGCAATACGGCAATCAGGCAGCATACTTTGAAGGATGCACGCTGTTTCATCAATGGTTTTGACTCTGTTGTGCAGATAAAAGACCTGACCGGAACGGCTCATTTCATGATTGACGGCATCACAAATTGTTTTTTCATTATATGGGGCGATCATGGTTTTGACCGGCAGACGTTCATTAGGCGGAGTAATAAGAGTGCTCAAATCCCTTGCCCCGGACATTGCCAGATACAAAGTTCTCGGAATGGGAGTCGCCGACATCGAAAGAACATCGATTTCAGTTCTCAGACTGCGGAGTTTTTCTTTATGTTTGACTCCGAAACGCTGTTCTTCGTCGATTATCAGCAAACCAAGTTTCTTGAAATGCACAGCAGATGAACACAAAGCGTGAGTTCCGATGATAATATCAATTTTGCCCTGTGCCAGCCGAGAAAGAATATCCGCTTGCTGCATCGGTGTTTTGAAACGGCTCAAACTTTCAACAATAAACGGATAACGGGCAAAACGCATGGCAAAAGATTCATAATGCTGTTCAACCAGAATCGTCGTCGGAGCCAGAACCGCCACCTGATACCCTGCCTGCACTGCAATAAATGCAGCCCGCATGGCGACTTCTGTTTTGCCGTAACCGACATCTCCGCAAAGCAGTCTGTCCATCGGTTCCGGTTTTGTCATGTCATTTCTTATGTCAACAGTTGCCTGTGCCTGATCGGGCGTATCCGTGTACGGAAATTCACTCAAAAAAAGTTTCATATCAAACTCACTGCACTGCATGGAGATACCGGGCAGAACTTTACGGACTGCCTGAAGCTGAAGCATTTCTGCGGCAAAACTTTTGATTGCCAGCTGAGCTGCAGTTTTGTCATTATTCCACTTGGCACTGTTGAGACGGCTCAAACGCACCTTGCCGGGAGAGCCCATATACCGGGAAAGCATGGAACTTTGACTTACGGGAATTTTGAGATACTGCTCATCGGCAAATTCAAGTTTTATCATTTCACGGACCACACCGGCGGCATCTTTGGCAAATTCCATACCGCAGAAAATCGCAATGCCGTACTGCACATGAACGACCACATCATTTTCAGCAATATCATCCAGCGACAAGTCATCATCACTGCGGCGTGAAACGGCAAATTTTTCATCATCTATCATCACCGTTTTGCGGGCGAAAATATTCAGATTGAAAAGTTCATTTTCTGAAAGCAGTATCAACTTGTCCTGCGGAAAAACCACTCCGCAGTTAAGCACTGCAACTCCGAAATCAAGTTTGCTGAAAGTCTCTTTTCCGAGGTCACTGCAATAATCTTTCAACTGCGGCAGATGTTCCTCATCTGAACTCAAAATCACCACATTGTAATCCATGAAAACATAGTGACGTATCTGCTCAAAAAAGAGATTTTTCATCAGTTCATAAGATTTTGCCTGACTCTCTTCTTTTTCCAGTTCCATAAAGTTTTTGAGCGGCACAAAACACGGAGCTATCAGACTTTGCGTACTTTCCGCATCCATATCGAAATCGACGAGAGTATGCAGTTTGTTTTTCTTTCTTTTCTGTTTCAGAAGACTGCTGAAAGCCCTCTGCGACGCCTCTGAAGCATATTTCAAAAGATGCTGACTGCACATATTTTCATTGTAAACCACAATTTCACAATCTTCTGCAAGATAGTCAAAAGTACAGTTGAATTCATCAGCATTTTCCGACGGTTTTGCTTTGGCACAAAGCACATAGGAATCAACTTTTTGTACCGACCGCTGTGTTTCAGGATCAAAAATACGCATTGAATCAAGTTCTTCGCCCCAGAATTCCAGACGGACAGGATAATTTTCCTCAACAGAAAAAATATCTATCACGCCGCCGCGGCGGGAAAACTCACCTGCAGTGCGTACTTCTATTTCATCGTCATAATCGTAATCGACCAGCATTTTAAGAAGTTCGCTGAAGCCGGGCGATTTTTTAAGATTTATAACCACTCGCTGCTCCGCAAAAACCGATTTCGGAGCAGTCGGATTGGCAAAGGCACAAACACTGCCGACAAAAACATTGTGAGTATTCTGCAATATGGAACTCAAAGTGCGTATCTTGCGATTGAAAGCACCTGCAAGTTCAATTTTGCCGCGGTTTTCCTCCGGAATCATCAAAAAACGATGTTTCTCATCACTCAACATCCTGCCCCACAACGAGATAGACGAATATAAACTCTCCGCCTCACTCAAATCAGGCACAATCAACGCAACCGGGTTGTCAGTATTTTTCAAAAGCGGATAAACAGCAGGAGCAAGTGCATCTTTGTCCACATGATAGTATGAAACAGGCATTTGCGGCTGCTTTTTTAAAATTTTTCCGATTTTTTTCTGCCAATCCGACATTTTTTACTTGACTTTTCCGTTATTATTGTTATATTAAACTGTTTACAATATTGTAATCTTTTTTTGAGAACTCCGCATTCCTGCAGAATGATCTTTGTATAATATAATACAAATTCGGAGATTTTAAATAAAGATTCCGAGATTATTTAACTTTTTTTAAAGGAACATGATTATTTATGGCTGAAAAAAAAGCAACTGCTGCAAAAAAAACAGCAAAAGTAAAAGCAGAAAAAGACGAAGCCCTTAAAGTTTCCTCCAGCGAAACTGCAAAAAAACCGGCCCCGTCAAAAATGAAAAAAGCCATGACTGTCCGTCGCTCTGCTGCAAAAAATAACGACGAGACAAAATCAACTCCTTCGGTCAAAAAAAGCTCTTCCGCCCGCAGAAAATCAATCCTGGCAAGTCAGCTCGCTGAAGAAGAAAAACTCATCTCTTCCGACACTCAGGCAAAAACTATCGCAGAGAGCATCCCCGAAGCCGTTGCAGAAAATGCTCCGGTTCAAACAAACGATGAACCCACTTCCGAAATCACAGCTCCAGTTACTGCTCCCGTTCAGGACGCAGAACCGTCTGAGCCGGAAATCGGAAAACGACGCCCAATCCTCGGCAAAAGCGGCGTTGCCATCACTCCCGACCGTACCAAAAAAGTCCGCCGCAAAAATACTGCCGAAGGCGGCATCGCCAGCCCCATTACAAAAAAAGAAAAAGATTCCGCCCGCCGTATAGCATTGGAATCCAAGGTGGCTCCGACTTCAAAGAACGATACGATGAAAGTCTATATGGCTGAAATCGCTCAAATCGACCTCGTCGATAAATCTGAGGAAGCTGAACTCGCAGACGCTATTCATAACGGAGATACTTCTCTGCATGAACAGGCACGTACAACTCTCATCCGTGCCAATTTGCGTCTCGTCGTTAAAATCGCTCACGACTTCAAAGGTCTCGGACTCCCCCTGCTCGACCTTATCTCCGAAGGAAATATCGGTCTGATGCGGGCAGTTGAGAAATTCGACCCCTCAAAAGGTGCAAAATTCAGTTCCTATGCCGCCTGGTGGATCAAACAGTCAATGCGTCGTGCACTCGCAAATCAAAGCCGCACCATCCGCATCCCCGTTCAGTCCGCAGGCAAAATCAACAAAATAAAATCCGTCAAAATGAAACTCGCTGAACAGCTCGGCCGCGATCCCACCGACAGCGAAATCGCAGAACATCTCGATTTCAGTGAACGTACAGTCTCAGGTCTGCGTCTTGCCGATTTGCACACTTTCAGCCTGCAGGATTCCATCCAGCAGGGCGAAGAAGGCGAATTTCAGGACATTATCCCCGACCGTCACGCTATGACTCCCGACCAGATCCTCGGAGATGTCGAGTCTGTCAAACGTCTGGTCGAACTGCTCTCAAAACTTGAGGACAGAGAACGCAAGATCCTTGAAATGCGTTTCGGTCTCGGCGGTTACAAGGCTCTCACCCTCGAAGAGGTCAGCCAGAAAATCGGCAGAACACGTGAACGCGTCCGGCAAATCCAGAATCAGGCTTTGGCAAAACTCAAAACTCTGCTCGCCGATGAATCCGGATTTACAGTTGACTGATCCCAACCATACGTTATCAATATCAACCATTAACCAGTTTGTAAAGGAGGTGAAAAATTATGGATACTGAAGTTCGTTTGAAAAAAGGCGAGCCTATCGATCGTGCTCTCCGCAAACTCAAAAAGAAGCTCGACAAAGAAGGTACTTTGAAAGAACTCCGTAATCGTCGTCATTACGAAAAACCGAGCGAAATCAAACGTCGTGAAGCAAAAATGCACCGTCACAACTGATGCGTTTAATTTTTCAAGAAGAAGAAAATTCAATTTTTCTTCTTCTTTTTTTATTCCTTATCATTTTCCGGAGAAATTAAATGAAAATCAAACTCTATATTTCAGCAGTTATCTGTTTTGTCTTTATATTCACAACCGGCTGTTCAACAGTCAAAAATGAAAAAAACGGCAACATAAAAAAAATAAAAACCGCATTGTATATCGGATACGGAAGTTTGGGCGGCGGTGTTATAAACAGTGCTCGTATCTTGAAATATTCTCCACAGGTGGAATTAACTTTGATTGATGACAAAGACCTGAAAAAAACAAAACTCAAAGATTTTGACATTTTGGTCATGCCGGGAGGTTTCAGTTCAGGTCACATGAAATCACTCGGTGCAGAAGGTGTTGAAATTTTGCGTAATTTCATCAAAAACGGCGGCTCTTACTTCGGTATATGTGCCGGATGCCACATGACTTTGAACCGCCCCAACAGACTCGGACTTTTTCCCTACGGATACCTCAATAAACACGTCGGCGGCAAAGGCGATGTTTATATAGACCTCCCAGAAAAAGGTGCAGAACTCCTTGGAATCGAAAAAGGCCTTTACTGCGTACGTTACGTCACCGGACCAATCATGAAAAAAAATGCTGAAAATTGGCCTCACGGTAAATGTGAAGTAATTGCCGATTACAAAAGTTCAATCAGTCCCAAAGGTCGTGCCGGAGAAAATTTCTTCGGAACTCCTGCCATCCTCTACGGCAACTACGGCAAAGGCAAAGTAATTGCCACAAGTTTTCATCCGGAATCACGCATTGATTCACATAAAATTTTCTGCGGATGTTTTTATGCAGTAACCGGAGTCAAACTCACTCCGCAATTCCCTCGCAGACAATTTCATCCGCTCCGCGTCGGATACCACTTTGTAAATGCTCAATACAAAGATCAGCGTGCCGTCATCAATGAAGTTATGGAACTTGAAAGTCATCCTGAACTTGCTGTTGAACTCGGTCTTGATGCCGAAATCCTCAACCGCGTGGATGTAGTCGTTCTCGGTGATGCCAGAGGTCTTTCATGGAAAGATTTTATAGATGCAAAACGTTATGACATACTGATAGATTTCATACACAGAGGCGGCAAAGTTATTGCAGTTGGTGAGATATGGAAAAAAATCCCACCGCACAAAAATGTTATCTATGTCAATCCCGGCAAAGATGTTATAAAATCAGTAATGAATTTTGTCAAATAATACGTTCTGATTTTTTACATTAAAAGGCTCTGTACTAAACATTGACTGATAATAAAAAAATTGAGGGGGGTTCAGGGGGGCGTAAGCCCCCTTGTAATAAAAAATCAGTCTGCGTTTAATACACAGCGAAAGAATTTAAGAAATTCAGGGAGTTTAAGGATTTTTAATTATCAGTCAATGTTCAATTCTGAACTTCTGATTTATTTCTGACTGTTCCGAACACAAACATAACTGCTGCAATTACGGCAAAAAGCGACAACAGTCCCCACATCACCAAAGGAGTACAGACTGCAAACAGCTGCCCTCCGACCCACGGTCCGACAGCGTAACCGATACCACGCATGAGGGAATTTATCGAAAACATTCTGCCTGCATTTTCCTTGACCGTATGCCCCGAAACTGCAGTGTACAACGCAGGCTGAATTGAAATTTCACCCAGCGTAATAACAGCAACTGCAATAGCAATGGTCCATGCCGAACCAACAAAACCAAGCTGCATATAACCGATTATATAAAGCAATACTCCAATCATAAGCTGACCGAGAACATTGATATTCAACTTTTTCATGCCTGCAACGATCGGAATCTGCAGTGCCAGCACCATAAAACCATTTAAAGAATAGATAAATCCGAGTTCTTTTGAAGTCACTCCAATTGTCTGGGTGGCAAAAATCGACATGGTTGAATACAGCTGCGATGCCAGCATCATCAAAAACAAAGTTCCGGAGATAAGCAGAAGAAATCTGTAATTGCCGAACACATCTTTTTTGATACTTCTTTTTTCGGCAACAGCAACTTTTTCCTTTTCGACTTTCTCAAAGATTTTGCCGCCATGAAAACAGCAATAATATGTATAAGCCGTACCAATCATACACAAAATACCGGTCATACAGAAAAACAACCAGAAAGGAGTTTTGGCAAAAAATGCACCGAGCATTGGCCCTATCGCCCAGCCGAGATTCATGCCTATTCTTATTTTACTGTAATAAATCGGACGCTCTTCAAACTTTGTAATAGTAAACAGATACGCGTCAGACCCGACCGTAAAAGCAGACCCGACCGCCGCATTGAGCATCAAAGTTAACGCAAAAGTCCAGAACGGTGCATTGAAATAAACCAGAAATGCCATCAGAAAAAACATCACCCCACGCATTGCCTGACCGAAAAGCATCGTAAATTTGTAGCCTGATTTGTCTGCAAGCCAACCGCACGGAACCGGTGCAACAATTGCCGCCAGTCCCAGCAGCGGAAAAACCAGACTGACCAGTTTGTAGTCAAAACCGCGGTCGTTGCAGAGATATATCGGAATAAAAGGATAAACAATGGCATAAGCAAGCTGATTAAAACTCCATGCTGCAGCAAGAATGATACCTTTATCTCTTTTTACACTGTTAAAAACTTTTTTCAAATCAAACATTTTCCGCTCCATTAAATTCCATTTGATCAATCCCCCCCACGGGGACATTCAGAATTTTTATCACATTTAATATACTTTATTCTTCATAAAAAACAAACAATATTTCTGAACTTATATATTTCTCCGGTATTTTTCAGCTTCAGATTTCAACAGTTCAAAAAATCCCGGTCCGATGTCATCCATTCTTTCCGGATGAAACTGGACTCCGAGTATCATACGCTCCCCTGCAAACTCAATGGCTTCCACACTGCCGTCAAATGCTGAACCTGTAACTCTGATTCCCTGCCCCAATGCTTCAGGAGCAAGAGCTTGATGATGAAAACTGTTGACTGTTACTTTGTCTCCCGCAGACTTGCCGAGAGCTTTGGCAAAAAATCCGTCATACAGAATTTCCGCTTCATGATAAACTCCGTTGCGGTGTTCCTCTGCATTATCAAGATGCTGTATCAATTTACCTCCTGAAACGATATTAAGCAGCTGACATCCTGCACAAATTCCAAGAACCGGCATCTTGTGTTTGAGAACGGCTTTGCCGAAAGTTATATCAAAATGCGGACGCATCCGGTTCATCAAGGTTTCAGGATGCGGAGTTTCTCCGTAATCAGCAGGATCATAATCCCTGCCGCCGATAAGCAGAACTCCATCCGCCATATCAAGCAGAGTTTCAATATTTTCCTCTTTTTCAATGGAAGGAATAAGCATCGGCACAGCACCGGAATCACTTACCCGCTGAACGTATTGACTGATGATGACATCATTTTCACGGTTATTGATGACATCAACAGCCATATTCAAGAGAATTACAGGATTTTTACGCATTTGCACGCTCCAACGCACAGCGGACAATGGTTCCGATCAATTCTTTGTAACTGTCGCATTCAGGATAGTACAGTGAATAAATCTGCGGACTCCAGCTTTTGACAGGTTTAAGTCCGGGGATGCCATTGACTTCCATAATACGGAGTTTGCCGTCCCTGCCCTCACGCATATCAATTCTGACGTGATCTTCGCAGTTCAAAGCGTCACAGGCGGCTCCGGCAAGAGCGATTGCCTCCTCCTGATGCTCCTCAGGAATGGAAACATGAGTCAAACCGACACCACGCAAATCACTGCGGAGTACGGGATATTTGCCGTAATGTTTGGGATCAACAGTAACTCTGCCGGGCAGGATTTTACGTTTTTTACCATTGCCGATAACCATAACAGTATATTCATTACCGGGCAGATACTCTTCAACGAGAGCGGACTGTTCAAGTTCAGTCTGAATAAAGTCTATCTGTTTTTTCAATGCTTCGGGATTTTCAGCCACACTGTTTTCATTGATACCGACTGAACGGGATTCGCCGTTGGGTTTGACAAAGGCAGGGAAAAAGTCAATATCCTCTGCTTTTGCCGGAGGACAGAGAACGTGACGCGGCACGCTGACATTTGCTTTTGCAAGGATTTCATGTGTATCAAACTTGCCGATAAGATTTTTCATAGTCTGTGCAGAAGGGCCGATATACGGAATTTTCAATTCGTCAAGCACATCAGCAACCCATACTGCATCCGGCGGAATACCGATAATGTCTTCCCGGTCGGAGAAGAAATACAAAGCACTCCAAACTATTGAACATTTACCGTCATTGAGACCGCGTTCCATCTCTTCACGGTTTTCTGCCGGAACGATACGGCAGTCGAAACCGTTGGCGATGATTGCCTCGCGGACAGATTCTGTTACCTGCATATTACCCCAGCCCTGAGCGTCACCTCCGGCACCGGTCACCAAAACAACACAAGGTTTTTCCATTTTATATATTTCCTTTTGTAAAGTTGAAAAGTTCATCATCATAGACCGCAGTTTTCAAAGCATCAGCAATCTGCGGAGAATTTTTTTCAAAATAAGCACTCATACTCTCCCTTGCTCCCGGGAAGAAATCAATTTTGGAGCGATAAGAAAATTCTGCCGCCGCGAAACCGGTTCCAAGCAAATCATTCGGATTTACCAGTCCTCCGAAGTCTGCAAAAACTCTCGCAAACTCTCTGTTCCATACCGGAGATGCAAAACCGAAGTGAGTACAGCATAAAGCACAGAAAATTTTCTGTCCGCCGGACGCAAAAAGTTCCGCTGCACGGTCAGCATAATCAGCAATATCTTTTTGCACAGCCTCCGATGCCGGATCAGACTCAAGCAATGTTGCAAGTCCGGGGCAGCCGAGCCCTTTGATACGCTCAGGAGCGATGCCTTTTTCTATCAGTTTACGGGCGTAAACTCCGGATTCAACCGTTGATTTTGTACCGAGAATAAGCATGGAACTTCCGGGATTTTTCTGCAAAGTTTCAAACATTCCATTGACTGCCGCATCTACAATTCCTGCGACTTCAAAGCCCGGAGTGTACCACTTTTTCAACCGTTCATAAACAATCGAAAGTGTATTGCAGGCAATCAGACACAAATCAGGAGAAAATTTTTTCATTCCCTCAAATACATCACGGAAAACCTCCTCCTGTTCCTTCTCCGATGCAAGTTTATTGAATCCGCAAACCGGCGACGGATAAGCATTGAAATAAATCAGTTCACATTTTTCAGCTGTTTTATTTTCTCCGAAAAAACGGGCGGCAATATTCAAACCGCCAAGTCCGGAATCACAAACGATAACTCTTTTCATTTCACAACTCTCTTGTCATAAATTCTCTGACCATTTCAACCATTTCAGCCGGAGCCTCTCCAATCGAACCGTCGATAATGCGGCTCATACCGTCAATCCACTGCGAACTGTGCTGAATGCAAGTCACACGGTTGCGGAGCATGGCGGCTCCTTTGGCAGGAGTTTCACGCATAGTATTGAGAATTTTTTCCAATTCATTCTGAAATCCTGCCAGACCATTGTAAGCAAGTACGGCGTTCCATGCCTGACGTGCGGTTTCAGCCGAAGCAAGCGGAGCAGAAAGTCTGGCAAAAAGTTTCTCAAAATCTGCTTTTTCCTCACTGTTAAGCAGGCGGAGATTTTTTTCTTCAATATGATACGGCACTGCACGATGCGAAACAATTCCGTTTTTATCCGCTTCAATTTCAAGGAAATATCCGTTTTTGCGGTGAAAAAACTTTACCGGCTGATAAAAAACAAAATTCCCGAGACTGAAATATGCCGGAGTTTTGCCGAAACAAGTCATGCCCTGCGGCACATGGGGATGATGTCCGATTATCATATCGGCACCCGCTTTGGCCCAGAGTTCAAAGGCTTCATAAACATAAAATGACGGATACGGCTGATATTCCAGCCCGCAATGGGCGGATACCAGAATTATATCATATTTTGAACGTGCCGCACGGATTTCATCGGCAAGCTTTTCAACCTCCCACGGACGGACACCAAATGAATTTTCCGTTGCCCCCAGCATATCTTCTCCCTCGGAAATGGCAAAAAGAGCGAATTTTATACCATTAACTTCAAAAGCAAGTTCTCTGCGTGCTTCAAAAATATTCTCACCCGCCCCGACTTTGGCAATATTGTTCTTCGCAAGCAGTTCAGATGTCATGCGGAAACCTGACAAACCGCTGTCAAAAGTATGATTATTGGCACAGACAACGGCATTGAAATTTCCCGCTTTCAAGGATGCAATATGTTCTGCTTCGCCTGAAAAAGCGGCTCCGCTTTTGGTAATAAGCCCGTCCGGACAACACAAAGGAGACTCCAGATTGACAATATTGTAATCTGAATTTTTCAAATGCTCCAGCAAATCTCCGTAAACCGCCTGCGGTTCATCTTTCATTATTTGTGAAAATCCTCTTATAGGAGCAAGATCCGAAGCGAAAATAATCTTTGTTTTGCTCATAATACACCTCAATTTACAGCAACAAAACGTCCGAAACGTCCGATTTTTTCAGGCTCATTTGCACACCATGCAGTTTTGCCTCCGACCATAACACGGTCAATTCCGACAGGCATCAGATTTTCATGACCGAAACCGGCCTTTGAATCAAGTTCTGCAGCATCAAAAATTACCAGATCAGCAATGTAATTTTTGCGGATGAAACCGCGTTCCGGGATACGGAAAATGGTTGCAGGCAAACCTGTCATCTTGTGAACAGCCTCACTGACAGAAGTCATTTTTGAGACCAGATGATAGAATTTCGGGAAAGTTCCGATGGCTCTCGGATGACCTTCACTGCCGGGCTCATCCAGCTGCCAGGAAATTCCGTCAGACCCTGCACAGACATAAGGTTTGGAGATAATACGCATCAGATTTTCTTCTGACATACACAAATAAGCCGCCGTCTGTTCGGCACTCTGTTTCAGGATTTCCATACAGGCTTTTTCTATTGAACAATTATTTTCAGCGGCGATTTCTGCCAAAGTTTTATTTTGAGCAATCAAAATAGTAGTTGCAAGATCACGCGGACTGTTTTTCAAAGCGGCGGTAACTTCCTGCTGAAAACTCTCTGAAGACTGCAATTTTGCTGAAATATCCGCCATTTTGTCATACGGCTCAGGCAGAACCTGACCGATTCTGGTCGATGAATAAACATAAGGATAACGGTCCGCATGAATATCTGAAGTCAAACGGTATTGATCAAGCATTTCAAGCAGACGGTCGATTTTGTTGTAATTACGGGGAAAAATCGTTTTAAGATGGCTTATCTGCAAACGGTTGGAACCTGCTTTTGCGACATTCACAGCTTCTTCAACGGCTTCAAAAAGAGCATCACCTTCACTCCGCATATGGGTTGAATAAATCTTTTCCGAACCGGATGTTACAGATGAAAGTGCTTTAAGTTCCGCTTCATCAGCAAATTTGCCGGGAAAATAAGTAAGTCCGCTCGACCAGCCTGCAGCACCTGAACTTAATGCCTTTTCAAGCAGATTCTGCATGGCTTTCAGTTCATCAGGAGAGGCCTTGCGGTCACTGACGCCCATGACATGACGGCGGATGGAATTATGTCCAGCCAAAGTGACAGTATTTACTGAAATTTTCAAATCATTGATGATTTTGGCATATTCTTCAATATCCTGCCATGCAAAACCTTCCGCTTTATGCGGAACGCAGGCACTGCCTGAACCGCAGTTTCCGTCCACTTCAGTCGTTACCCCCTGAAGAAGTACAGATTTACGCTCAGGATAGCGGAGTTTACGGACATCGCCGTGAGCATGAGCATCAATAAAACCGGGAGAAACAACCTTATTTGATGCATCGATTTTTTCCGCTTCAATGCCATCGAAAGCCCCATGCTGTGCTATTTCAGCAATGCGGTCATTTTCAATGAGAATATCTGCAGGAAACGCCTCTTGGCCGGAGCCGTCACAAACAAAACCATTCAATATAACTGTCTTTGTATTCATTATTTAATCCCCTGTAAAAACAATATTACTGTAAATATAATATCAAATTAATGCAAATGCAAATAAAATAACGCTATTTTTAAATAAAAGACTTGCAATTTGAAAAATATGGTTTATAGTAAGTATTTTCCGGGATTCTTCTTTTATAGTTATAAGAAAACGGAATTTTAATATAAACAATAATATCAGGAGATCTTATCATGGGTAAAATCGCAGAAGAAACAGTCGCAACATTTCAGAAATATATCCTGCCCACCTATGCTCCGGGCATGATGATCCTCAAGGGCAAAGGCTCTGAAGTATGGGATGACGAAAACCGACGATATATCGATTTTGCCACCGGTATCAGTGTCTGCAACCTCGGTCACTGCCACGAAGGCGTCTCCTCTGCAATCAAAGAACAATGTGAAAAACTCGTTCACGTTTCCAATCTGTATTACAACGAAGTTACTCCCAAACTCGCAGAAAAACTTATTACTTCAGGTTATGACGGTGCAGTATTTTTTGCCAATTCCGGTGCTGAAGCAAATGAAGGCATGATCAAACTTGCCCGTAAATTCGGTTACGCCACCGGCCGTTATGAAATCATCACCATGGTCGATTCATTCCACGGCAGAACACTCGCAACCCTCGCCGCCACCGGCCGTGCCAAATACCGCAAAGGTTTCGCTCCCGATGTAGAAGGTTTCAAAATGGCTGAATTCAACAACTTTGAATCCCTCAAAGCTGCAATCACCGACAAAACCTGTGCAGTCATGCTTGAACCCTTGCAGGGCGAAGGCGGCATCATCCCTGTCGATGTTGAATATCTTAAAAAAGTACGCGAACTCTGCAACGAAAAAAATCTGCTTTTGATGTATGACGAAGTTCAGTGCGGCATGGGACGTACCGGAAATCTTTTCGCATGGCAGACCTTCGGTGTTCAGCCCGACGTCCTCTCTATGGCAAAAGCTATCGCCAACGGTCTCCCGATGGGGGCAGTTGTCGTTTCCAGAAAATATTGTGATGTTCTCAAAGTCGGCGAACACGCCAGCACCTTCGGCGGTACTCCGCTTGTTTCCGCCGCCGCACTCGCAACACTGGAGGCCATCGAAAAAGAAAATATGCTCGAAAACTGCCGCAAAATGGGTGACTATCTGATGGAAAAACTTACCGCCATGACCAAACCCTACGCTTTTGTCAAAGGCGTCCGCGGCAAAGGTCTTATGCTCGGCATCGTACTTGACCACTCCGGAGCCGCTCTCAAAAGCAAACTCCAGGACAACGGTCTTATCGCCCTTACTGCAGGTGAAACTGTCGTACGCTTCCTCCCCGCTCTCAATTTGAGCAAAGAAATCGCCGATGAAGCTCTCGCAATCATTGAAAAATCGCTGGCGGAATACGCCGCCTCTTTATAAAACAAGGAATTAAATATGAAAAAAGATTTGTTGACTCTCGCAGATATTGATTTGAACGATTTGGAAAATCTCTTCGATCTTACCCGCAAAATGAAAGCTGATCGCGGCAAAAGTTCATACCGCCCCCTCGAAGGCAAAAGTATCGGTATGATCTTCGCTAAATCCTCAACCCGTACCCGCGTCTCTTTTGAAGTCGGCATTTCCGAACTCGGCGGCAACTCTCTCTATCTCGATGAAGGACGTATGCAGGTCGGCAGAGGCGAAACTGTCGCTGATACAGCCAACGTTTTGAGCCGCTATCTCCACGGCATCGTCATCCGCACCTTTTCTCATCAGGGAGTTGAGGAACTTGCACGTGTCGCCACAATTCCGGTCATAAATGCTTTGACTGACGAATATCACCCCTGCCAGATTCTTGCTGATATGTACACCATTCTCGAATACAGCGGCAAAGTCAAAGGAACCAAACTCGTCTTTACCGGTGACTGCCAGAGCAATATTGCAAACTCTCTCATTCTCGGTGCCAAACTTACCGGAATGGAACTCGTTTTCGCTGCTCCGGAAGAATTTAAACCCCGTGCAGACATCATCGGCGGTGCTTCCAATATTTCATGGGAAAGCGATCCGGTCAAGGCAGCAAAAGATGCCGATTACCTCTATACCGACGTTTTCGTTTCAATGGGTTTTGAGGAAGAACGCAAAATGCGGCTGGAAAAACTTATGCCCTACCAGCTCTCAATGGCTATGGTCAAAGCAGCGAAACCCTCTGTCAAAGTCCTTCACTGCCTCCCCGCTCACCGCGACGAGGAAATCGCAGCAGAAGTCATGGATTCTGAATACTCAATCGTCTTTGACGAAGCAGAAAACCGTCTCCATGTCCAGAAAGCCCTGCTCTCAATGCTGCTGGATAAATAAAAATGGGTATTTCAGGAATATTGATATTGTCTGTGAGCGTCGCTCTCGACGCTCTGGCAGTATCATTTTCCGGAGCATTGATTGACAGAGAACATCCGAAAGAACACGCACTCGCTGCCGGACTTGCTTTCGGCGGATTTCAGTTCATCATGCCGCTTATCGGATTCGCCGCCGGCAAAACCGTAACCAATCTCATAAGTTCATGGGATCACTATGTAGCTTTTGCGTTGCTGGCTCTGGTTGGCGGCAATATGATAGTTGAAGTCATGAAAAATGATAACGATGAAAAAAAAGTCAGTCCGTTCCATTTCCCGGCAATATTTGTTATGGCAATCGCCACCAGTCTTGACGCATTGGCTGTCGGTGCATCTCTGGCATTTATGAAATGTCCGGTTCTGCTGACTGCGGCCTCAATGGGCATCGTTACAATAATAATTTCCATGACAGGTGTCATGCTCGGATCGTTCAGCACCAAATTTGCATTGCCGGAAAAACTCCTCGGCTGTATCGGAGGATTGGCTGTAATTCTGATAGGTTTCAAAGTTCTTATCGAACATTCAATAAATTAAAGGAATACAAAAAATGGCTCAATTTTTACCATTCAACGGTCTTTTGCCCACCGCAGAACGGGCAGAACTTGTTGCGGCTGTGCCGTACGATGTCGTAAACAGTGCCGAAGCTGCTGAACTTGCAAAAGGCAACCCCTATTCATTTCTGCACGTTTCACGTCCTGAAATCGACCTTGCTCCCGGAATTGATCTGCACAGCGAAGAAGTTTACAATCAGGCCCGCATTGCCTTTCAGAAACTCTGCAAAGAAGCCCCGCTGACTCTCGATACCGGCAAACATTTCTATATTTATCAACTCCAGATGAACAGCCACATCCAGACCGGCATCATCGGTGCCGCAAGTGCTGAAGATTACAAAAACGGCGTCATCAAAAAACACGAAAAAACCCGTCAGGACAAAGAAGACGACCGCACACGTCACGTCATGGAACTGCGTTCTCATACAGGTCCGGCTTTCTTCACCTACAAGGACAAAGCCGAAATCGATTCTTTCGTCAATGACGCAATGAAAGAAGCCCCCCTGTTCAACTTCACCGCTCCCGACGGCATCCGTCACACCTTGTGGAGACTTGATGAAACTGCAAGTGAACAGCTTTCAAAATATTTTGCCGCAGTCGATGTTTTCTACATTGCCGACGGTCATCACCGCAGCGCCGCAGCAGCCCGTACCGCTGCTGAATGTGCCCCGAAAAATCCGAACCACACCGGCAAAGAAGATTACAACTACTTCCTCGCTGTTGCCTTCCCTGCAACTCAGCTTGCCATTATGCCCTACAACCGTGCAGTCAAAAACCTCAACGGTCACAGCAAAGATGAATTTATGAAACTCGTTTCTGAAAAATTCACCGTAACTCCCGCTGCCGACGGCAAAGCCGTCAAACAGGGCGAGTTCAAAATGTATATCGACCACGCATGGTACAATGTCGCTCCCAAATTCAATATCGCTGAACTCGGCGTTATTGAAAGTCTGGACGTCAGCGTTCTGCAGGACAATATTCTGGCTCCCATTCTCGGTATTGCCGATCCCCGAACCAGTCAGGATATCGACTTTATCGGCGGCATCCGCGGCACAGCAGAACTTGAAAAACTGGTCAACAGCGGCAGTCACGAAGTCGCATTCAGTATGTTTGCAACTACCGTCGATCAGCTGATGGCTATTGCCGATGCCGGAGAAATCATGCCTCCTAAATCAACCTGGTTCGAACCGAAACTGCGTGACGGTCTCGTTTCCCATAACTTCTGAGGGTGATATGTCTGACTCCCGTCTGGTTTTAGTCGATGCGTATTCGCAGATATTCCGTGCTTTCTATGCTATCCGGAGTTTAACGAACAGCCGCGGAGAACCGATCAACGCATTGCATGGCTTTGTCAAAATCATGCTCAAACTGGAACGGGAGTACCCCTCAAAATACGGAGCGGTGGTCTTTGACTGCGGACGTGTGAATTTCCGTATGGAACTCAATCCGGAGTACAAAGCCAACCGCAAACCGACTCCTGAAGAATTGAAACTTCAGGTCCCATTTATCCGTGAATTTCTGGAGTGCCGCGGCTGGCCCATTCTCGAAGAATGTGAATACGAAGCCGACGACCTTATATCCGCTCTGGCTCAAAACAGTCAGAATGAAGTCTTTTTCCTGAGTACAGACAAAGATTTATCACAAATTGTCAATTCCCGCATAACCCAACTGGTTCCGGATATAAAAAGCACTTTTACTGAACGCAATCCCGAAAAAGTTATTGAAAAATTCGGCGTTCCATCCGAACTTGTCATTGATTATCTCGCACTGCTCGGAGATACCGCCGACAATATCCCCGGAGTCCCCGGAGCAGGCAGCAAGACTGCCGCAAAATGGCTTCAGACATACGGTGCATTGCTCCCCCTCCTCGACGCTCCGGAAAAAATAACCGATGCCAAAGTCCGCTCAAAAATCATCGAAAACAGCGACCTTATCAGAAGAAATATTGCATTGATCAAACTCCGTTCCGATCTCCCCGGAAAATATCTCAATATCAATGACTGCTGTCTCAAAAAATCCCCCGATTATACAAAACTTGATAAATTCTGCGAAAAATACGGTCTCAATGCAATCCGCAAAGAACTTGCCGCAGAAGCCACCCTCCCCTATGAAGAAGAAAAAGCCGAAATGGTTCAGGACGACCTTTTCGGCTTTTAATGAAAACTGTGTTATAAAAAAGACTGATTTTTTATTACAAGGGGGCTTACGCCGCCCCCTTGTATCCCCGGCGCCGGGTACGACCCGGAGCGATGTGACGCTGGCGCGTGAATGTCGGCGGCTGTGTGGTGTTTAGCTATTTTTTCGGCGGAATGTTCGAT
>JAFVUZ010000047.1 GCA_017502435.1 Lentisphaeria bacterium | reverse complement strand
TGCAAAATTTACGGTAAAACCGGAGTTAAGTTTTGAAAGAAATTAGAATAGGCTATGTTCCCAATATGGGGAGATAGCTGTATCTTGTACTTTTCCGGACATGAGGTGTTGCCTACACCTCATGTCCGGAATTACATGGGAATTTAACGCTTTTGATTTGACCAGTCGTAGGGACGGAATTCAGGTTTCGGGGTGTCATGCAGCGCCATATAGCAGCAGCTGTGACCGAGGGCAGGGGCGTCCTGACGCAGAATGACTCTGCGGAACGGTCTCTTCGGACCTTTGCCGAAAGAACCTGTGGCGATGATATTATCGCCTGCTTTGCCCTGACTGACGACAGTTTCTTTGCCGTTTTCCTCCAGCAGGAGTTTCCACGGGGTTGTGGAGCGGAAATTGACGGAGAACCAGACTTCTTTTTCGGGAAGAAATTCCGGCGGGATAGACCAGACAAGACCGCCGACTCCGTTGGGATTGTGCCAGCCCCAGTGAGTTCTGTACGGCAGAGCGTCATCAAAAAATCCTCTGTCTTTGAATACCCAGAAAGTATTTTTTGCCAGTACTCCGTCTGGACACCAGTAATTCATTTTGAGCGGTTCGTTATGAATTAAACCGCGGAAGCGTTCTGGAATATTGGTGCGGCTTTGATTGTCGCGAGGTTCAATATAAGTGATTTTGCCGTTTTCCACTTCAACAAAGCGTGATTCTCCGTAAGCTCCGGTAAGTACGATTTTTTTGCCTTTCCAGTCCCAGACGCTGTTGTAGTGCAGATGGGCGGCGAACATTCCGATAACTTTTTCATTGTGAATGAAATGCTGTAAAAGTTCTCTTGAATCCCACAAAGGACAACTGGCATCACTGTGACTGCCGCCGGGCATAACGTGGGTATGGATTTGAATAAGTACGGGCAATTTTGATTCTTCAATAGTTTTTTTCAGCCATTTACGTTGAGCTGCACCGAGCTGATGGGTGGCGGAGTCAAGCACAATGAAGCGGAAGTTTGCTTTTTCAAAATAAAAGTAAGGTCCGAGTCCGTCATAGACGACAATGACCGGCGGTTGAGCTTTGTCATTGTATGGCGGCGGAAGTTTTTGCTGTAAAGAAAAACTTTTGGTATTGGCATTGAGCATTTCAAACCAGTTTGTTGTCCAGACCCAGACGGGGTATTCGCCGGGGTGGAAATTAAGTTTGAGGTTATCAGGATACCATGATTTCAAATCCTGCATATAGTTTCCCATATCGTGATTGCCGCGTATAAGAATTGATTTGTGTTTGATAGGAGCATAAAGTTCATTGAAACGGGCATACTGTTCCGGACGTCCGGCATCGGTGATATCACCGCAAATAAAGACTAAATCTGCTTCTTTTGCACGTTTGATGAGGTTTTTGCTTACTTTTACTTCCACTGCCGGAATATTTCCACCGATGTGCAAATCCCCGATATACAGAATTTTCATTTTTTTATTTTCATTTGAGTTTTTATTGCCGTTTGAGCTGCTGTTGATGGCAGATGCAGTGCAGGTGTTGGAAATGAACAGATTTAACCCGATAAGTAAAAGTAAAAAAAGTTTCATTTACATCTCCTTTTGTTGTGTATTTTACAATGAAAACTTTTTTTTACTATAGCATACAATAATTTTTTTTCAAGCAATTATTGATGATTGAACTTTTTTTCAACCGGAATATCCCTCGTTATTAAAGAAGCAGCAAAAATGCAGCTGCAGCAGCACC
Source organism: Lentisphaeria bacterium (assembly GCA_017502435.1). GTDB lineage: Bacteria > Verrucomicrobiota > Lentisphaeria > Victivallales > Victivallaceae > RGIG5270. The sequence goes on along the minus strand of JAFVUZ010000047.1, from coordinate 10,461 downwards.
TGTTGCAGCTCCCCCCTCATATCTTCCGATGATTTCATAGCTGGAAGCTCCTTCATAAATGTTACCGTTTTTTGCCCTGCAAAATCCGAAAGTGGGAATAGACAACGGGGTGCGCCAATGCGACAGCAAATAAAAAGGCGGGGGGAACGCCTCCCCCTGCTTTGTTCCGCCATAGCCTTCGGCGACGGCGGAACCCCCTCATCTTTTTCCAAACCTTTTAATTATATTTGACATTTTCTTCAGTCAAATTTATAGAAAATTATTGGAAAGATGATAAAAATCAATCTATATTTAGTACAGAGCCAAAAAATTTAGAAAAAATTCAAAGATATTGTTGCTTTTTTGTTAACAAATGTTATGCTATTGTTAACGATTATAAACAATATAGCTTTGCATACAAAATTTCATTAGGATCGCAGGCATAAGCAGAAATTAGGAATAGTTATGAAAATGAAAAATAAAACCTTGAAACACTATAAGCGAAAAAAATTCTTTTATCGTTTCTTTATGCGGAACTCGCCGAGAACGGGAATGATGTTCGGACTGGCGTGGATGACGGTATGGCTGATTGTTGCTCCTTTTTTTGTTTTCGGATTGCTGCCGTTCTGGGATATTGAGCATGATTGTGAAAGCTGTTTTCTGGGGGCGATGGTTTGCGGCAGTGCGGCTGCGGTGCTGTTTTTATTTTACGGTTTTTGGGTATATTGCTGTAATTTATACACTGTTTTGCGGAATAATTTTGTCAAAAGCCGCTGGATGAAACTGTTGGCATTTGTGAGTGTATGCAGTTATATCGGTGACATTTTTTTAATTTTGGCGATTCTTTTGAAAAAGAAAAAGTGGATATTTGCGATTTTTGCCCTTGCGGCTGTTATTCTGTCGGATTTTTCAATAGTGTATTTAAGTTGTTTACTGCTGCTCGCCGCACTGGCGGGTATTGATGACGGGAAAAAATTCAATTGGCGTTTTATGTGGTGTCTTGGATTTGGAGGAATTTCCCTTGTTTTTGTTGCTGTTTTTTGCCATGCTATGCAGGCTGATATCAAGAATTTCAAAGCTCAAATCGTCAGAAATACAGGGTACTCACTTGAATTTGAAGATTATCTCAAACGCAACAACAGCGGCTTGTCTCTTGAAAGCGAAGTGCTGAAAAAATTGAGTAAAGATAAAATCGATGATGAATATTTGAAAGCTCTTGATGAATTTTGCAAACTGCCCGTCAGCCGTATCCGTTGGGAAATTCCGCATAAAAATGAATTGATTTCAACCCTGACTCCGATTTTGCCGTCTTTTAAAATGGCGGTAAAACATCTGCAAAAAAAAATAATTGATAATCCCGCTGACAAAAAACTTGTTGCAGATGCAAATTTCAAATTGACTCGTCTGCGTGACTGGATGAAAAATGATGAATTGCTGCTTTGTCATATAGCCGCATTGGCTTTTGAATCTTACCGTTTGGACGCATTGAAATATGTTATCGGAAGCGGAAAGTATACTGAACTTGAAATTCAGCAGCTCACAGGAGATTATACTCCGTGGCACAAAAATCTGAAATTTGCTGTCGGAAATGAAGTTATGGTTTTTGAATCACTGTATGAAACTATAATTTCCGCTTCGGCAAAATATGAAAAAGCAAATGGAATAAAGGCGAATACTTTGATTTTTCTTGCAAAGGATTTTCCGCTTTTTTTCAAGGTGAATATGCTTAAAGATTATCATTTTGCGATGCGTTATTACAATAAATACAGTAATTTTACCGGTTCAGATTCAGCTTTTGGTGCAGAAAAATTCAAAATGCTTGAGCTTGATCAAGATGAAATCATTGATGAATTTCACTATATGTCAAAACTTATGCTTGCATTCCTGCCCAAAGCAATTATTCGTGCAGAGCAGCTGCGAAACAAGTATTTTATGGCGAAAACAGCCGCAGAAATCATGGTTTTCAAACAGAAAAACGGAAAACTTCCTGATTCGTGGCAGTCTGAAAATTATATTGATATAATTCACGGCGAGCCTTTTATTTACAAAAAATCCGCCGACGGATTCACGCTTTCATACAAGCCGTTTCCGGTTGACGGTTTAAAAGATGATAATATTTTTGCCGTACCTGTAAAATAAACAGTCTGTGTACTAAACGCAGAATGATTTTTTATTACAAGGGGGCTTACGCCGCCCCCTTGTATCCCCGGCGCCGGGTACGACCCGGTGCGATATTACGCTGGCGCGTGAGTGTCAGCGGCTGTGTGCGTCAGGCTGTTTTTCGGCGGAATGTTCGATTGCTCCTCCCCTTTTTTTAGGGAATGAGCAATCAAATCTTCCGCCGGATTAGCCACATCAGGGGTATGCCGCTCGTTGCTGTCGCAACTCACTATCCCCCCGAACCCCCTCAATTTTTTTTATTATCAGTCAATGTTTAGTACAGAGCCAAAAATTTATGATATACATTTGATTTTTTCCGTAATAGTGTTATATTGCAGAAAGTTTTATTTTTTTCACATGAAAGGAAAAATTAACAATCTGAAAAATAATATACATTGAAAATTATATAGCATAATTTATTCAGGCTCACATCGCAAACTACCACTTTGAGAAAAGCCTATTCAGAAAAAGCATGAAAGAATTGTGCCTTGTATGAAAATACAAGGTGCTTTTCTGCGTTTGTATTTTTCTGAAACGCTGTGGTAGGCGTGCGATGTGGTACAAATCAGGAATGCACCTCTTTTTTTTGCGGTGCGTTTCTAAACCACGGAGACACCGCAGATGGCAGGCAACAGCAATTTACAGCAAGCGAACAAAGCGAAACAGGATGAGTTTTATACCACACAGCCGCCATTTAATGTATAGGGGTAAAAAATTTATGATATACATTTGATTTTTTCGTGTAATGGTGTTATATTGCAGAAAATTTGATTTTCATAACTCTGAAAGGGAAAATAACCATCAGATAAATAATTTACAGTAAAAATTAAAGCATAAAAGTTTTGGCTTGCCCTCACAACCCACCACCTTGTAATAAAAGCCATAAACACAACAAAGATGAAAGTTTTGTGCCATGCATATTGCATGGTGCATTCTTGCGTTTGTATTGTTGTGTACGTCTGTGGTGGACGTGTGAGGGCATATAAATCAGGAATGCACCTCTTTTTTTTTGCGGTGCATTTCTAAACCACGGAGACACCGAAGATGGCAGGCAACAGCAATTTACAGCAAGCGAACAAAGCGAAACAGGATGAGTTTTATACTCAACTGGCAGACATTGAAAATGAACTCAGACATTACAAAAAACATTTCAAAAACAAAACAATTTTCTGCAACTGCGACGACCCGTATGAAAGTAATTTTTTCAAATATTTTGCTATGAATTTCAACTTTTTACAGTTGAAAAAACTGATTGCCACCTGCTATGACAATTCGGCAGTTGCAGGTGATGAACTTTCTGTTTGTAACAATAAAAAAACCGCATACAAAATAGAAATAACCGAAGTCACTGACGAAAACGGTGACGGAGCAATCGACCTTGCCGATGTTGAAATATTGATAAAAAACCGCAAAAATGTTTTGACCACACTCAACGGCAACGGCGATTTCCGCTCGGATGAATGTATTGAACTTTTAAAACAATCAGATATAATAGTTACAAATCCTCCCTTTTCGCTCTTCCGTGAATATGTGGCACAGCTCATTGAATATGACAAAAAATTCATCATCATCGGTAATCAGAACGCAATCACATATAAAGAAATTTTCCCATTGATAAAAGAAAATAAAATGTGGTGGGGAGCAAGTATTCACAGCGGCGACAGGGAGTTTGCAGTTCCTGATAATTATCCATTGAAAGCTGCAGGGCAGAGAATAGATGAAAAAGGGAAAAAATATATCAGAGTAAAAGGTGTACGCTGGTATACCAATTTAGATTATCCTCAACGCCATGAAGAATTGGTATTATACAAAAAATATACTCCTGAAGAATATCCGGAATACGATAATTACGATGCAATCAACGTGGATAAAACTTCTGACATCCCATACGATTATGACGGCGTAATGGGAGTGCCCATTACTTTTATTGACAAATATAATCCTGAACAGTTTGAAATCATCAAATTCCGTAAAGGTAATGATGACAAGGATTTATCTATAAAAGGGAAATGTCCTTATTTCAGAATTCTTATCCGTAAAAAAAGGAGTACCGGAAAATGAAAATTGAGTTGCATGAATTGACAATCGGTGAAATTGCAGAAGATTATGTTGATAATGAGGAATATGGGGTAACAGGCTTTAACGGCAAGTTGAATATCCGGCCGAAGTATCAGCGTGAATTTGTTTATGATGTTGAAAAACGCAATGCTGTGATTGAATCAATCATAAAAAATTATCCGCTTAATGTGATGTACTGGGTAAAAAACAGCGAGAATGATTTTGAGGTATTGGACGGTCAACAGCGGACAATAAGTTTCTGCCGGTATGTGAACGGGGAGTTTTCATTGAATGGCAGAGCGTTTCATAATCTTACCTCAACCGAACAAAAACAGATACTTGACTACAAAGTAATGGTTTACTTCTGCGAGGGAAATGACAAAGAAAAACTTGACTGGTTTGAAATAATCAATATTGCAGGGGAAAAATTGACCGATCAGGAGTTGAGAAATGCCATTTATCCGGGGCCGTGGCTTTCCGATGCTAAACTGAAATTCAGCAAAAGTAATTGTGCCGCATTTTTGAAAGGCAACAGATATATGAACGGCACACCAATCCGTCAGGAGTATCTTGAAACCGTAATAAAATGGATAAATAACTACAACGTAAATGAATATATGTCAAAACATCAGCACGACCCGAATGCAAATGAACTGTTTTCATATTTTCTGAAAGTTATTGATTGGGTTGAAATGACTTTTACTGTTTACCGTCGTGAGATGAAGGGGTTGGCATGGGGAATATTTTACAACCTTTACAGCAATAATATTTTTGATACCGTTATGCTGGAAAAGGAAATCGCCGAATTGATGGCTGACGATGATGTTACCTGTAAAAAAGGAATATATCCGTATGTTCTCTGCCGTCAGGAGGAATATTTATCAATCAGAGCTTTTGACAACCGCATGAAACGAACTGCATACGAAAAACAAAAAGGCATTTGTACAAAATGCGGCAAACATTTTGAATTGGAAGAAATGGAAGCAGACCATATAACGCCATGGAGTAAAGGAGGAAAAACTATCGCTGAAAATTGTCAAATGCTGTGTAGAAATTGCAATCGCAGAAAATCTGACGTATAAATAAAAGCTGTGTACTAAAAACATTGACTGATAATTAAAAAAAATTGAGGGGGTTTGGGGGGATAGTGAGTTGCGACAGCAACGAGCGGCATACCCCTGATGTGGCTAATCCGGCGAAAGATTTGTTTCGTCATTCCGCAGCGTTCCACCCGCTTTTATATGCGGGAGGACGAAACGAACATTTCGCCGAAAAACAGCCTGACGCACACAGCCGCTGACACTCACGCGCCAGCGTCACATCGCACCGGGTCGTACCCGGCTGCGGGGTTCAGGGGGTGCAGCCAGCCCCCTGAAAAAATAAATGGCGGGTTTCGCTGTCGCCAAAGGCTGTGGCAGACAAGGCGGCGTAAGCACTCTTGCAATAAAAAATCAGTCTATGTTTAGTACACAGCCAAAAGTTTCAAGAGTTTTTGGGGACGGCAATACCTCCACTGTGGCGAAATCTGCCGAAATAATGTTTGATACCACCCCGCCGCGGGAATTGCAATGTAATTTACAAAATTTTCAGATAATGAATATTTGAACGCAGGTCCTTGAACACCTGCGTCATGATACAGCGGATTATTTCGGTATTGAAACTGTTGGCCTTGAAAACAAGTTTATCATCACTTTTTTCAAGAATAAAGGCAATCTGGCCGTTGCTGAAAAAAGTTGTTCCCCCATTCTGAAGCTGCAGAGAATGCTTGAAGCCTGCCTTATGAAATTTATCCAGCATCATCTGAAATATGATTTCACGCAGATTGTCAGACGGCATACTGTAACTGGTACAAATCTTTTCGTCATTGCTTTTTTCATTACGCAAGCCGCTTTTTTTCACTTCCAAAAGCAGATTCAGCAGCAGCGGCGAAAGTATTGTAGTCAGAACCGTCATGATGACTGCAATCCCGAAAAGTTCCGGCGTAAACACCGGAGTTTTGACTCCGTTCAAAGTCACAATAGTTCCCGTCCCGATACTTGCAATAATCAAAGCCACCTCCCCCCGCGGAATCATTCCAGCTCCGATACGCAGTGATCCGATCAGATTGAATTCCATAAAATATGCCGCCAACGCACACCCCGCAAGTTTGGCAATCACCGCCAGGACCGAATACACGATACCGTACAAAATCACCTGCATATCAACAAAAATTTTTATATCCGTCATCATCCCCATTACAACAAAAAATACCGGCACAAAAAAGTTATAAAGCGGTGCCGTATTACGCAGAATTGCATTGGATATTCCGGATTTGGACAAACTCAACCCCATCACATACGCCCCGACTATCATCGCCAACCCTGCGTGTTCAAAAATCCCCGCCAGCAAAAGTGCCATTCCGAATGCCAGTACACTGAAGGTATTTGCCGGTTGAAATTTTTTGAGAAAATCAGCAATCTTTTCCGAAAAAATAATCCCGACTGCAGTAAAGCCGAGCCATATTGCAATACTTTTCAATGCAATTTTGCCGATCGGTCCCCACGCACTGCTTTTAACCAGTCCGTCGGACTCCATGCCGATAACTCCGACGACCACCGCCAGCCCGATAATGCCGAGAACATCGTCCAGAACCGCCGCCGCAAGTATGGTTGTCCCCTCCGGCGAATCTATCCGCTTTTTTTCCGTCAGAATGCGGGCGGTAATTCCAACCGAAGTCGCAGTACACAAAATGCCGAGAAAAAGACACCTCGGATCCGACAGCGGCACTTCAAACATTTTCATACCGAAAAACGCTCCGGAGGCAAAAGAAAATAATGCCCCCGTAATGCCGACCATCGAACCGACTGTCGAATAACGCAGAAATTGTTTGATGTCTGTCTCCAAACCGGAAATAAAAAGCAGAACTATCGACCCGAATACCGAAAAAGCATAAAGCATTTCCGATACCGGCAGATTGGAATTTCCAACTGTCGGAAACAATCCATGTTCGAAAACCGTAAGCGGAATCGCAATTCCCCCCAAAAGATACGGTCCTATGATTATTCCGGCAGACAATTCACCGAGAACAGACTGAATTTTCACTTTTTCTGCGAGTCTGCCGAAGATTTTTGCGGCGAAAATAATTACAGCAATTTGAATTGCAAGCGTTGCGATTTGCGAACTTAACGGTAATGAATTATCCATAATTTCCTCCTTTGAATGAAGAAATTATAGTTTTCAAAAGAAATTTTTCAATCCGTTACTGTTTAAAAATGCAAAATCTACAGCAATTATCTCTATTTATCAACTGCCGCTGCAATATTATTTCTGATTTACAATGCCTTCACGCTGACGGCGGTATTTTGAATCTTTAGGAACAGTGCTGTGCCCGGTATTGAGAGTTGCTTTTTTAGCATTTTCAACAGTATCTTCCACGACCTCAAGATGAGAGGAAACTTTACTGTTTATCTCCTCTTTATTCTGTGAATAATAATAATACGCCGCTGCGGCAATAATTATTATAATGACCAGAAAAACAAAACCTTTTTTGCGGCGTTTACGGTTATTTACAGCAGTATCATCAATGATGAATGCTGAACGTTCCTTTGCAGCGGAGCCGCGTTCCTGACATTCAACGGAGCAGTAAACATCTCCGTCATATTCGACGGCACATTCTTCACAAACGGGTTTGCCGCAGGCGGCACATTTGTAAACAGCTTCACGGTCGGGGTGATTCAGACATACCATAGTCATCTCCTTTCGTTATTGCTTGAAATCGGGCATTTCAGATGCTCTGTTTTGATTATAGCACCAAAAAATTAAAATGTCAACAGGTCGATTACAGTTTTATTATATTTTTTTCACAAAATTCTTGAAATATCATATTGCAGCTTTATATTATCTGAAAATAAAAGGGAGATTTTATTATGGCAAAACTCAAAGTCGTACAATGCTGGGATGATGCACCTTACAATGACTTGCGTCTGGTGGAAATACTCCGCAAATACAATGCAAAAGCAACTTTCAATATCAACACAGGACTGTTGGTGGAACAACGCCGCAAACCATTCTGGTTCGATTACAAAAATCCGGATTATTCGGTCGGTTATTTCAACAATTTCTATCCGGGCAAACTCACTTTGAAGGACATCAAAGAAGTTTACGACGGCTTTGAAATCGCTTCGCACTGCCATATGCACGAAAATGCCTCCACCATGCCTCATGCTGAATGGATCAAAAAAGCAGTTCAGGCCCGTGAAATCCTTGAAGATATCGTACAGCGTCCGTGCCGCGGCTTTGCCTGGCCCTGCGGAGATTACACTCCGGAAACCTGTGCTGAACTCCGCAAAGCCGGTTTTGCGTACGGCAGAACGACCAAATATATTGATTTTGTTACAGACAATGAAGATGCAATGGCACTTCGCACCAACTGCCATTTCATGAATTATCAGTTTTTCCAGAAATACGAAAAAGCCAAAGAATGCGGAGTTTTCTACTTCTGGGGGCACAGTTACGAAATGCTCGACTACGACAAATACTGGGATCTGCTGGAGGAAAAAATCGCTTATATTTCAAATGATCCCGATGCGGAATGGTGCAATGTTATTGATATTGCTCCGCTTTGTGACGGCAAAAACAAATAAAACATCCGAAAAAAATATTTTTCTGCTTGAAAAACGCAAAAAAAGTATTATTGTATAGAAAAATATTTCGGGGCATGGCTCAGTCTGGCTAGAGCGCGTGGTTTGGGACCATGAGGTCGCAGGTTCGAATCCTGTTGCCCCGACCATTTTTTTTGCCCGAATGGGCAAAAAAACATGAAGCCGTCAGGCTTCGTTTCATGGCACGCAGTGCCGCTTCATGCAGCGTAAGCTGTGCTTCATATTTTGCGGCAGTGCCGCAAAATGCTTCATAAAAAAAGCCTTTAAAAATGAGTGAGATGTGCCATAATGCAACTCCTTCTGCAAATCCACCGGGGAGGAATATTTGTCAAATTAAATGCAATCAATATCTTTTAAGGGTGTGCGTTTTATTTTACAAGGCAAAAGTCAAACTTAATTTCAACTTTCTTGGCTCCCGCTCTTGAAAATCTTTTTTGACAGGCTATATTATAGAATATAGTATTTGTATTTTAAACACACCCAACAAGGAGATTATTATGTCAGGTCACAGTAAATGGGCTAATATCAAACATCAGAAAGAAGCCGCAGACAGAAAAAAAGGTAAAATCTTTTCTGCCCTCGCAAAAGAAATCATGGTTGCCGCTAAAACAGGCGGTGCAGACCCCAACTCAAACGCTAAACTCCGTGCTGCCCTCACCGCTTCACGTGCCGCAAATATGCCCAATGCAAATATTGAACGTGCCATCAAAAAAGGTCTCGGCGAACTCGGCGATGCCGTCTTCAAAGAACTCCTCTATGAAGGTTACGGTGCAGGCGGCGTCGGCATCCTCGTTGACTGCCTTACCGATAACGCAAACCGCTCCGGCAGCGAAGTCCGTTCAACTTTTGACCGCAACTGCGGCAATCTCGGCAGCTCCGGCTCCGTTTCCCGTCTCTTCTCACGCCAGACCCACTTCGTAATCACCGGCGAAAATGCAGACGAAGAAAAACTTATGGATATCGTCCTCGATGCAGGTGCTGAAGACCTCATCGTCGAAGACGGCGTCGCCGAAATCTGGGGCGATCCCTCCGCTTTTGAAGCAATCGCTGACGCCCTCGAAAAAGCTGGCATCAAATCCGAAGAAGCCGGTGTCGTCCGCCGCCCCCTCACCACCGTTAATATCACCGATGTCGATGTTGCCAAACAGGTCCTCCGCCTCGTCGAAAGACTCGAAGACCTCGATGACGTTCAGTCCGTCACCGCCAACTTCGAAATCGATGACTCCATCGCCGAAGCTCTCGAAGATTAATGCGTTTTAAGGGGGAGGGAAAAACTTTTTTCTTGATTAAAAGATTCTTTTCCAGAAGAAAAGATGGTTTTTCCCTCCCCCTTAGACCCCCATCCTTTTCAAAAAAGAAAAAGGTACTTTGAGAAACAGACAATGAAAATATTAAAACGCCTTTATTTTTTGCAAATCTAAAAATTAAAGGTGTTTTTTACTGCAGGAAATAAACAATAAGGCTCTGTACTAAACATTGACTGATAATTTAAAAAAAATTGAGGGGGGGCGGGGGTATAGTGAGTTGCGATAGCAACGAACGGCATACCCCTGATGTGGCTAATCCGGCGGAAGATTTGATTGCTCATCCCCTAAAAAAAGGGGAGGAGCAATCGAACATTCCG
>JAFVUZ010000004.1 GCA_017502435.1 Lentisphaeria bacterium | reverse complement strand
GCGGAATGACGAAACAAATCTTTCGCCGGATTAGCCACATCAGGGGTATGCCGTTCGTTGCTGTCGCAACTCACTATACCCCCGAACCCCCTCAATTTTTTTTAATTATCAGTCAATGTTTAATACAGAGCCAATTTTTACAGTAAAATATATTTTAAATTATTTGTAACAAACAAATTGTAATTGCTTTTATTAGGATAATAAAAGCAATTACGGTAAAAGTTTTTGGAAAATGGGGTGTGGGGAAAAGAACCTTTTTTCAAAAAGGTTTTTTCCCCACAAAACAGTTTTGCAACAGCCCTTTTGGTATTGCAATGGTGCGTAAGCCCCCTTTTACAATAATTAATTTACTGCAATATCTTTCATAAATTCTTTATTATCATCGACTGCATTGATACTGCCGACAGGTTTTGCCGGGCGGTTTTCCCAGTATTTGCGGAAATTTTTCAGCACATGATAAGTAATGCGGTTTGAATTGTGGAAGCTGTTTGCTCCGCGGTATGCAGTTCTGGAAAGGTAGATCAGATCATCGCCGTCAAACTGCCAGTCAACATACTGAAATCCGGTCAACTGGATTGACATATCGGGATTAAGACCGCTTTCATCTTTGAGGACTGTTCCCAGATTGTACCAGTGAATGAGGTCTTCGGATGCAGCCAGTTCCAGAGTGTTGCGGTTGGTAGGATTATCGCCGGTGACAACATAGTTCGAGAGAGTGAAATAAACGTTTGTGACCGGGTCTTTTTTAACGATGAATCTGCCCCAGCCGCCGACAAAATCAATTACTGCTTTTTCGTAATTGCAAGTCAGAGTTTTGCCGTCGTCGCTCAAATCCATCAGTATTGCTTTGTTGGGTTCTGTAAGATGAACACGGATCAGATTATGCAGTTTGCCGTCCGGACCGGCAACGACATTGCCTTCCAGCCAGCCGGAACCTTTTGACCATGTATCATGTCCCATCAGCAGATGTTTAAGGTGTTCGGGGAATTTGTCTTCTTCAAAAATCACACTGTTTGAGCGGATCCAGGAAGAGGCTTCCATCAAATCATCATCCAATGATGCAGAAATCACAAATGCACGGAAATTGGGAGCCTGCCACATCTGTTTGTCAGTGCCGTTGTAGTAGAGTTCTTCTGCGGCTTTCCAGATTCTGCCGTTGTAAAATGCCACCTGATTGCCGGGGGCATGAAAATTCGGATTTTCATGATCTTTACCGGCTTTGAACAAAAGTCCGCTGTGTTCGTCAGCAGGAACTGTCCAGGTAAAGCCGCCGTCAGTGCTTTTGCGGATGATAATATCTCCGTATTCATAAGATGTACTCAGAAAATACAAGTCTCCTTTGTGCAGGAAAAATGTTCCCTGCCATGCATTGCACAAATGGGTGACATTTTCCCAGGTTGCACCGTTATCTTCTGAACGGTAGATGCTTGTGAGACCGCTGTGATTATTCATATCTTTGATACTTCCGGCACCGCCGAAATAATCATGACTTGCGACCAGTACGCCATCCTCCAGACGGATAATTGAGGGGCTGCCGAGATAAGTTTTACTGCGTTCGGGTTGATGTTTTACTTCAGAATAAAGCATAAAAAGTCCTTTCGTATTTCAAAAAGCGGATATTACCGGATTGCAATATCTTTCATAAATTCTTTGTCTCCGCCGCCGACAGCTGTGCTTGAAAGCGGTTTTTCAGGGCGGTTTTCCCAGTATTTACGGAAATCTTTCAGCACATGATAGGTTATGCGGTTTGAATTATGAAAACTGTTTGCTCCACGGTATGCGGTCCTTGAGATATAAATTATATCATCTTTTTCAAAATGCCAGTCAGCATATTGAAATCCTGTCAACTGAATTGACATATCAGGATTGAGTCCGCTCTCATCTTTCAAAACAGTCCCCAGATTGTACCAGTGAATAAGATCTTCGGATGCAGCCAGATCCAGAGTATTGCGGCTGGTGGGAACGTCTCCGGTGGCAATATAATTTGTCAATGAATAATAAATTCCTGTCTCCGGATCTCTCTGGACCGAAAATCTGCCCCAGCCGCCGACGAAATCGATTACAGCTTTTTCATAATTGCAGGTCAAGGTCTTTCCGTCATCGCTCAAATCCAGCAGTATTGCTTTGTTGGGTTCAGTAAAGTGTACTCTTATCATATTGTACATTTTGCCGGCGGGATCAACAACAACATTGCCTTCCAGCCAGCCGGAACCTTTTGACCATGAATCATGGCTCATCAATATTGATTTTATCCGTTCGGGGAATTTATTTTCTTCAAAAACGAGTTTATTGGAACAGACCCATGATGAAGCCTCCAGCAAATCATCATCCTGTGATGCGGAAATCACAAATGCCCGGAAATTGGGAGCCTGCCATATCTGTTTGTCAGTACCGTTATAATACAACTCCTCCATTGCATTCCAAATTCTGCCGTTATGGAACAATACACGGTTGCCGGAATTGTGAAAATTCGGATTTTCATGTTTTTTTCCGGCTTTCAAAATCAATCCGGAATGTTCATCCGCAGGAACTGTCCAAGTATAGCCGCCATCCGTACTTTTGCGAACGACCAAAGAACCTAACCCGCAGGAAAGACCGAGATAATAAAGTTCGTTTTTGTGCAGAAACAGTGTTCCCTGATTGCTGTTCATAAGATGGGTTGAATTTTCCCAGGTCTTTCCGTTATCTTCTGAACGGTAAATACTGCTTAAACCTGCGGCATTTGCATTACCGAAATAATCATGACACGCTACCAGGACGCCGTCCGGCAAACGTACGATCGAAGGACTGCCGAGATAAGTTTTGCTGCGTTCAGGCTGATATTTGATTTCTGAATAAATCATAAAAAATCCTTTCTGGAAATATAACTTATATATTTTTCAATGCAACCAGCGGAGGATGGTGGTTTTCAGGCCATCCGGACTGGTCGGGGAACGTTTTTTCGTAAACTTTGTAAGCACCTTCAACTGCAGTATTGACGAGTTTGAGACCGCCGTGACTGTCAAGGAGCTGGGCTCCGCCTTCATAACCTCCGGAGACAAGAGCGTTGCCGTGACAGAGATAACTTACGTAACCGGTGGAGCAGTAAGCTATGAAAGTTTTACGGAAAGGTGAGTGCCATTTCATTTCAAGACCGAGTTCGACAACAAGTTCGCCGGGAACTCCGATAAAACATACATCACCGATGGAAACAACCTGAAGTTCGAGTTCAATTTTATCTTTGGCGGGATAAAATGACGGGATTTGCTTGTTTTTGTGCGGTCGGGTTCTGCAGGTGACAAATTCGCTGGTGGACTGCAAAGTTTCGTTTTTCAGTTTGAAACTTTCTGCATCACGGGTGGCGATGAGTATTCCTTCAATGGCGGCACAGGCAATAGCAGTTCCGACCTGACGGATGGCTTCTACGCCGGTTTCGTGACCGTGTGGAACTACGTCGCCTGCGGCACCGGAAATAAACATACAGCCTGCACCGGTTTCAGATTTGATATAGTTGCGGAAAATACCGGGATAATCAGCGGAAATACGGTGACCGCCGATGCCGGGACAATGACCGGCCAGCGGATGAGCGGCAAAGTTGCCGATTATGTATTCCGGCTGTTGAGTTGCTTTATTTATGAAGCAGAGCCCGCCCATTTCTTTGTCGCAGACGCCGTTGGACATCGGTTCCATATCGCGGCGGAAGGGGAGAAAGGAGCAGCGGTTTTCGGGCCCGATGTAGCGGCGGTTGCGGTTTTTATCGCAGTTTTGAGAGTAGAAATAGATTTCTGTTTCAATAAACTCTTTTGCGGCAATTTCTTTTGCAGTATCGATGCTCAATTTTTTTACAGTGTTGAGATATTCGACATTGAGCACATCCGGGAGTCCGCAATACTCTCTGGTTTGCGGACCGGTATGAGTATGGGAGCAGCTGATCATGCAGTCCGCGGGAGAACCGCCGAAAACGGCGGCAACTCCTGACCGGATGTCATTGAGCCAGTTTGCATCAATACCGAGCAAATCATAACTTATGAGAATGATTTTTTTATTACCATCATCCATAACCAGCATGGTAAGATATAATTCGTCAAGTTTTTCAACGGTTATATCATACGGACCGTAACCGCCTATAGAGACGCCGATTTCAGTCGGAATTATTTTTTCAGAGTAAGCAATTTTCATTTTTCTTTTACTTCTTCTTTATTTTCTTTGTCAGCGTCGATAGCTTCAAGTTCGGCTTTATCGGCGAGGGACATATTTCCTTCGACACGGCCGTCGTCGAGTTCATTGATTTTGCGGTTCTTGAGTGAACGGAACATATCAACCAGGTCAATCGGTCCGCAGATGCCGAACCAGACCGCAGTGATAGCTGCCATGATACCGGGGATGATGATAAAGACAATCAAAATGTAATAACCCCACCATTGAACGGGCCACGGATCAATGATGTTCCAGATTACAACACCGATGAAGGTGAAGCAGAAACGGTAAACAATACTGTATGAAAAATAGAACCAGGCAATAACTTTGTCCCAGAAAGAATATTCCGGAGTGATGCCGATAAATTTATTGTACATATTTTTCCAAGTCCAGGGACTTGAAATATTGCGTTCGCCGTCGATGGCATATTTGCCGCGATGGAGCATACGATCAATGTTGAAGGGTTCCTTCAAAGTCAGATAAGAGACTCCGAAATAGAGCAGCAGAGACAGCATCATGGTAATAAAATACCATTCGTAACTGTTGATCGGGCATTTGATGGGGTTCATTTCCCAGACAACGATCGGGTTGAATGGTTTGGAAATGGCGGTCAGAACTTTTGCAGTGCCTTCAACGAGGTTGTGTTCAGCCAGCCAGGGATAAATAATATCCGCCCAGTTACGCTGAACAACCACGCCGATAATTGACATGAAAACGCCGGAAAGCAGACTGAACCATGCCCCGACAGTGGTACCGAAACGTCCGTACAAACCGAAAACAATTACCGGACCGCAGCCGCCGAGCCACATATTGCAGACCAGAGTGACATACATATTGATATAGTCCATCTGTGCCATGTATTTTGAACCGAAGAAAAAGAATATACCGATTCCGATTGCAACCAGATTGAGCATTCTCATATGCTGTTTCGGAGTGAGCGGATTTTTGATGAACGGCAGAATTACGTCCTGACTGATGGTGAGTGTGGCACTGAAAATACGGCTGTCATCAGTTGAAATCATCAGCATAAGAATCATGACGATAAACAATCCGAGCATACCGGAAGGCAGCATATCACGGATGGAAACTGAAAGCATTTGCTGATAATAAAGCGTACGGAACTGCTGAAAGAGTGAATTGCCTTTTGCTTCATCTTTGGCGGTAAGACTTTTGCGGACATTGGCAAGATAATATGTATCAACATTATCTTTATCTGCAAGTTTTTTGCTGACTCCGGGTTCAAAAGTTTTGACAGGAGCATTGTTGATATTTGTAATAACATTGGTACGCAAATCATTGTCTTCAACAATGTCATTTGCAATCTGAGTGGTAAGTTTCTGACGTACTTTATGGGCTTCATTGGAATAATTTTTGTGAGTCATAAAGGTCATCAGAGCAACAGCGATCAGAACGTAGAAAACACCGCCCAAAGCACCTCGCCATCCGCCGAGCAAACTTGCCATTTTCTGTTCATGGGGAGATTTTGCCGCAGATGATGAACCGCCGGCACCGGTCCAGCTGGCACGATGCAGAATAATTACAACAAAAGAGACTATCAAAAGAAAATAATTGAAGTCGCGAAGGTTGTAAATGTCATATGGATTAATGAAACTTTCACCGGCTGCACGCTCAGAAATAACCGGCATGATTTCATTGCTCCAGGAGAATTTATAAAGGAAAAATACGACAAAAATTGCCATCATCGGATAACAGAGAAAACCCTGAATCGTATCCGTAACAATAATTCCCAGAGACCCGCCCATGCAGATAATCGAAATTGCCGCAATAAGACAGAGAACAATGATCAGATCAAAAGTGTTCCATTCTATTCCTATAAACATGAACTTTTTGGGCAGATCCAGAAAATACATGAAAAAACGTGCCGCTAACGCAGGCATGATCATATTGGCAAGCATTTCTGAAACACTGCGGAGTGCCGCAGCAAAAATTCTGAACTTGCGGCTGTAACGCATTTCCAAAAACTGTCCGATACTCTGTGCTTTGGTTTCACGGAAACGGTACATACAGAATCCGTACAAACTGAGCAGAATTGACAGCGGTGTCATAACCGCATTCCAGAATGACAGAGCAAATCCTGTTTTGTAATGTACTTCAACATACGCCAGCAATCCGATGATAGACAATGCTGCTGAAATCTCTCCGACAGAGATCACGTATCTGCCGCAAACACGTCCGGCAGACAGGTATGTTGTCACATCTTTAATGTATTTTCTTGAATAAACACCCATGAAATACACGAATGCAAGCGGAATAATGATAATCAACCAATCATACCATGCCATAAAAAATTTCTCCTTTTTTGATTTTATTTAAAAATAATGATACTTTTTATCATGATGAAAAAATTGAGCATTCAATACTCAATATTAAATAAAATTTATTTCTTTATCTGAAGCACCCCCTTAAATGTTCAACTGTAAGAATTGATTCCAACTCTTTTGCAGTAATTTCTATGCCGGGGATGAAGCGAACAGTTTTTTTCACGCCGGGCAGCATGATGAAACTGTTGTCGTCAAAAACACCGTTTGTGCCGGGAGCGTCAAGCACGGCAAAAAATACCGGCTTATCGCTTTCAAGAGTAATTTCAAAGCAATCTTTTTTCTCTTTGATTTTGGTTTTGATATTACAGATGGGCAATTCAAATGCTTTGTATGGCTTACGGAAGAAAGCGTTTTCGTGAGTGAAATTGCCTTTTTCCGATTCAGCTGCAGTGCGTATGACAAAAAATGTTTCAGTATCAGGATATTTGGCAAAGTCTTTTGCTTTGAAAGTTTTGATGCAACGGCTTTCCCCGGGAGCAAAAGCCGCTTTGAATTCAAATGAATCAATAATTTTGCCGTTCATATCAACAACATCCAGCACTGTGGAAATTCCGGCTTTGGCATTGACATCGCTGATTACGCAGAGTTTATAAGTATCTTTTTCCGGGTACATGACTCCGATGACCGGAGCGTAGAAACGTTTTGCATGATACTGCAGCTGTTTCCATTTGCCGCCATATTCCAGACTTGACCATGAAGCGACGAGCCAGTTGTCATTGAGCTGCCAGAAAATCGTTCCCATGCAACGCGGCTTCAGCGAACGCCAGTATTCCACACCGGTCTTGATAGCCAATGCCTGCTGCAGCTGTGACAGATACATAAAAGATTCAAAACTTTCAGGCATACGGAAATAACGTCCGAACATTCCCATAATAGGAGCATTGCCCTGACTGCATTTCTGATGATGATCCATAATCGGAGAGAAAACATTCATCTGATCTTCAGGACAGTATTTGCGGATGTTTTCCATAGAGGGGAAAGACTGATAACCGAATTCAGAACAGAATCTCGGTTTTACGTTATAGTAAGCATCAAAAGTTTTGCCGCCGTGCCAGACTTCCCAGTAATGCATATCGCCGCAGGAATCATCGTGCCATGCATCGTTGAGATTGCCGGGACCGCCGCAGGGAGAACTGGGCCAGAAAACACGGTCGGGATCGAGTCGTTTCACCGCTTTGCCGAGAGCATGATTCAAGCGGTCATGATTGAGCAGCCACTGAGTGCGTTTGTCATCGTACCAGCCTGTTGCACCGATGACTTCATTGTCTCCGCACCACATTGCCAATGACGGATGGGATTTGAGGCGTGGGATCTGATATTCAAGTTCGTTCACAACGTTTTCGATAAAATCATCCGTTGAGGGATAAAGCGAACATGAAAACATCAAATCCTGCCAGACCATGATGCCTTTGCGGTCGCAAATTTCATAAAAAACCTCTTTTTCATACTGACCGCCGCCCCATACGCGGATGATATTCATATTTGCACTGCGAGCTCCTTCGAGGAGTTTTTCGTATTTTTCCTCAGTCTGACGGGATGGCAGCGCGTCGCAGGGGATCCAGTTGGCTCCTTTTGCGAAAACATCGACTCCGTTGACTCTGAAAATGAGAGAGGCTCCGAATTCATCTTTTTCATTGACTACCTGCAAATCACGCAGACCGACATTTTTGACCACGGATGAATCAGGAGTTGAAACAGTCAATTTATAAAGCTCCTGTTCTCCGTATCCTGCAGGCCACCACAAACGCGGATTGATGATTCCGAAATCGGCTTTGACCGTATTTTTCCCCGGTTTGAGTTTAACTGTGATATCACAGCCTGCGAGATCCAATTGGAATGAAACAGTAACTTTTTCTTCTTTTACTGCATAAATATCGGCGAATGCTGTGACTTTGGCACGATTTTTTTCATGTTTCTGTGAAATATAAACAGTTTCAATGCGGGCATGGTCGGTGCAATTCAAAATCACAGGATCGTAAATACCTGATACCATCAATGTAATACCCCAGTCCCAGCCTGCGTGACAATGTGCCTTGCGGACGAGATTCATGTGCGGGATGAGAGAATTGGGCGTCATCGGATAATCAAGCGGCATGGTTTTTGCATACTTGGCGGCTTCGGCACCGACGGGCAGGAAAATAAATTCGATTGAGTTTGTGCCTTCTTTCAACAGTTTTTTGATTTCCGGGCGGTATGCACTGAAAGCATTTCTGCCTTTGAAAACTTTTTTGCCGTTTATGAAACATTCCACAAAAGTATCCGCCATGGAGACTTCGAGAAATATGTATTTTTTTGCAAGCATTGCGGCCGTGACTTCAAAATCACGCTTGAATGACCATTTGTAATCACGGTATTCCTGAATAAGAAGTTCATTTTTGGCAAAATAAGGATCAGGAATTATTCCTGCATTGAGCAATGCTGAGTAATTGTCTCCCGGCAGTTCAGCCGGAATAGTTCTGCCCGGCATTGAGGGAGATGACAGTTTCCATTGTCCGCTTAAATCGAGTTTCATATTCATAATCAGCCTTTCAGTTGAGCGGCAGTTGAATCAAGTTCAGTTTGCCATATTTTGTATTTTTCAAGATCAAACGGCGGGAATCCCTGTGTATAATGGTTGAATGATTTTCTGCCGTTGTATTCATATTCGATAATATACATTTTCTGTTCACCGATGGAAACTTTCATCAT
Organism: Lentisphaeria bacterium; assembly: GCA_017502435.1. Lineage (GTDB taxonomy): Bacteria > Verrucomicrobiota > Lentisphaeria > Victivallales > Victivallaceae > RGIG5270. The sequence continues at coordinate 2,471 of JAFVUZ010000004.1, read as the reverse complement.
ATCAATTTCGCATGAGGTATCTGCGGGAACAGTTTTAACGCCCTGCAGCAGTATTTCACTGCTGCCTGCCTCCCGGACGGTATAATTCAGTGTGATTTCATGGTCAAGATCGTTGCTGCACTGAAGTCTTGCCATCCAATCTGCGGGTTCGGAGAATGTCAGCATGACCTCCTGCTGGGCACGTTTGATATAACTGCAGGCAAGTTTTCTGACAAAATAATAATCGACCACTGCATCGGAGAATTGCGGCCAGCAGTCAATTACGTTCCACCACATGATGCCGGTTTTGCGGTATTTATTGATTCGGAAAAATTCGATGAAAGTTTTTACCGCTTCAGCCTGAACGATTTGAGATGCAGTTACAAAATTTTCCAAATCTTCCGGCACATGACCGAAAAGATTTCTCACCTGATCTTCCATTAGTTCCACCCGATAGGAATAAACTCCTTTTTCATCACCGAAAGGCTGAGACGAGTGTACCAGATAATCAATATTGCCGGTTCTGCCGTTCCATGATTCTTCGGGAATGAATTTTTTAACAGATTCGACTGCAGGCATTCCGTGATAACCGGTTTCGCTGGCAAAAATTGCATTGCTTTTTATATAAAAATCGCTTTTGAAATTATCTCTGGAACCCCATGTATGCTGTTCCGGAATCCATTCGCGTTTGCCTGCAGTTTTGACACTGTCCGGATTGAAAGGGGAACTTGGCAGATAATCTCTGACCGGATCGTATTTCAAAACGGCATTTTTCAGTACCTGACGTGATATTTGATTGTCAGAAGGAAGGATTTTTTTGTATTGCGGATGCCAGAAAAGCAATTCGTCACACTCATTATCGCCGCACCAGAGAGCCAGTGACGGATGCTGACGGAGTTTGCGAATGACAGATTCTGCTTCAATTCTGACTTCTTCTTTGAATTCTTCTGTTGAGGGAGCAAATTCGCAGGCGATCATAAAGTCCTGCCATACCAGCAGACCTTCACGGTCACAGAAATCAAAGAAATCATCATCTTCATAAACACCGCCGCCCCAACAGCGTACAGCATTGCAGTCAAGTTCGGTGAACAACCGGAGAGATTTCTCCATGCGGTCATTTTCTTCACCGTGCAGAGCAGTGAAAGGAACCCAGTTTGAGCCTTTGATAAAGACAGGTTTATTGTTGACGATAAATTTGAATTCGCGTTTATCAAGCGGTTCGATTTCTGTACTGCGGACAAGGTCAACGGTGCGGATGCCGAAGCGGAAATTTTTGACAGCGGCAACTTTATCATTATGATACAGAATCAGTTCAGCATCATAAAGATTCTGTTCACCGTGACCTCTGACGTTCCAGAGTTTTGGATTTTGGATACTGAATATTTTAGTTCCGGTGGTAAAATATGGAGTAAATTCAAGTTTTTCTTCTGAATTTCCGCATCTCATTTTCAAAACTGCACTGAAGTTCTCCAGACTCTGCCGGGGCGTGACAAAATTCCAATCCAGAACCAGTTGTGCCGCACCGGACGGATAAATTTTAGTTGTACACAAATAAACATCTGTCCAGCGTTCAGCTTTGACAGTTTCGATGGTAACTTTCCGCCACAATCCTGCACCAACCAGACGCGGAGCAATATCCCAGCCGTAAGTATGCATGGCACGGCGTACAAACAAGCCTTCAAAGTTATATTCCATGGCGATAGTGCCGGGATAGCGGTCAAATTGGCGGGCATAATTTACAGAACTTTTGATTTTTACGGAAAGTTGATTTTCTCTGTCATGCACTACAAAATCAGTAATATCAAAGGCGTGTTCGATAAACATATTTCTGCCGCTGCCGGCAAGTCTGCCGTTTATAAACACTTCAAAAACGGTATCTGCTCCGTAAAATTTTATAAAAATTCTTTCGTCTTTTGGTACGGATGGTGCGGTGAAGGTATTTTTGTATTCCCAGTCGATAAATTCATATTTTCTGAATTGCAAACTGTTGCATCCGAAGTACGGATCCGGGGCAAGATTATTGCGGATAAGGTCGCCGTAAACATTGCCTGGGACTTGAGCCGGTATTGAAATCATCTTTTGCGTATCCGGATCTTTAAACTCAAGAAGCCAGTTTTTACATATTTCAAGATTCATATAAAATCACCTCATTGTTACATTATAATGTATCTATCTAATATTTTAGTATATTTTCCTGAAAAAACAAGTTTTTTTAGATTATTTTTCATGCAATATTAAACAATTTTATGCAAAAATATGCAAATTTCTCATCAGCATAAATGCTTCACTATTCTCCCTCATTCCCCATCTTTCTATAAGCAATGTCTGAATGAAGGCATAAAAAAAGGGCCGTTGCAAAACTTAAAAAAGTTTGCGATGCCCTTAATTTTTTATTGTTAAATCAAGACAGAATATAATGGTTTATTTTGCTATGCGGGAGTTTAAATTTTTAGGCTGTGTACTAAACGCAGACTGATTTTTTATTACAAGGG
>JAFVUZ010000046.1 GCA_017502435.1 Lentisphaeria bacterium | reverse complement strand
GTAAACACATGCAGTATGCTGGGATATAATTCTGACGGCTCGATCCGCAGCAGTGATTTCAGCACAACTCAACGGGTGACAATCACCAATAACAAAAAACGGTTTTATCTTGGCGGTATTGAAAAAACGCAGCAAGTACGAATCAATGGTGGTGTGCCACTTTTGAAAGATATTCCGCTTCTGGGATGGGTATTCTCTACTGAACGGGAGTCTTTGAAAAAGACACAGCTTGTCGTAGTTGCCGATTGCGAAATCGTTCTTCCGGAGACCGAAGTAACTCCTCCTGCAATGGAATTCAAACACGGTTACGGATATGGTCAACTCTTGATCGATCCTGAAAAAAAGTAATCTTAACACAAAACTAACAATTCTCTCACAAACTATGCATAAAAGAAATGTATCTTATGCATTGTAACCCCAAGAAAGGAAAAAAGAAAATGAAAAAAATCACAAATCTTGCAATGGCTGCCGCAGCGGTGTTGACGGTAACCGGATGTTCGGACAGCAACAAAACAACCCTTAATGGTGCAGGGGCAAGTTTTCCCGCTCCGGTTTATCAGAGTTGGACTCATTCCTACAGTCAAACCACCCCTGGGGTGCAGGTGAACTATCAGAGCCTCGGCTCTGGCGCAGGTCTCAATCAGATCAAAGCAGGAACGGTGGATTTTGCAGGTTCCGATAATCCGCTTACTCTGGAAGAACAGAATTCAGCCGGACTTGTTCAGTTTCCTATGCTTACCGGTGGAGTTGTCGTTATCGTCAATATTCCCGGTGTAAACAATAACCAGCTGAAATTGAGCCGCGAAAATCTTGCGGATATTTATCTTGGCAAGATTACGAAATGGAATGATCCCAAACTGCTGAAAGACAACCCCGGCTTGCCGGATCTTGCCATCACGGTTGTCCGCAGAGCAGATGCCAGCGGAACAAGTTTCATCTTTACCAATTATTTAAGCAAAATCTCTGCAGATTGGAAACGTGTTGCAGGTTGCGGTTCTTCCGTAAAATGGCCTGTAGGTATCGGCGGACAGAAGAACCCCGGTGTCTGCAACAATGTAGCCAAGATCAAAGGAGCGATCGGTTATACCGAATACACTTATGCCGTGGAAGCCAAACTTGCAATGGCACAACTTGAAAATAAAGCCGGCAATTTCATCGCTCCGACAGTTGATAACTTCACAGCTGGAGCTGCTGCAGCTGACTGGAAAAATGCTCCGGGCTTTTATATGGTATTGACCGATCAGGAAGGTGAAAAAAGCTATCCCATTCTCGGCGTGACCTACATCCTTTTCCGCAAAGATCTTGCCACTGATCGCAAAGCTGAACTTTTCAAATACTTCAACTGGTGTTTGACCTCCGGAGCAACTGCTGCAAAACGTCTGCAGTATGTACCGCTTCCGGAAAATGTGGTCAAATTGATTCAGAGTGAGGTATTGAAGTAATGAAAATCACCCTGAAAAGTGATAACATTTTCAAAGCCGTCTGCCTCGCTTGCGGGGCAGCGGTTTTGATCCTGACGGCGGGCTTTTTCATACAGCTCCTGTGGGCAAGCAGTGAAGCGTGGAGC
>JAFVUZ010000045.1 GCA_017502435.1 Lentisphaeria bacterium | reverse complement strand
CTTTCAACCGTTTTATGACCATGAGCCGCCGCCAGAATAAACTTTCAATCCAGCGTCTTTCTCAATTAACCAAAATTTCACAGCTGCGTCTGCGTTCCTTTGAAAAGGATATAAATGTTGATTTTACTGCAGATGATGCTGAAAAAATGAGCAGGATTTATAATTGCACTCCTGAATTTATGCTGCAGAAATTAAATTTCGGTCTGCGTTCTGTGGAGTACGGCTCCATTTCCAAATCCGGCAGTTCAGAAATTGAAGTTTCGGACAACAGAGCAGCTTTTGATACAAGACAGAAGATTTATGTTGTCAGATTGAAAGATTTTTCTGAATTCAGCGACAATGCAAATCTTTTCAGTTTTGCCATGGCAAGAAGTTATGAAGAAATTTATTATGATCTCGGAAAAGAAGGTGTTGCCATTACCGCTGATGCCAAAGAACTCGGCTTTGCAGTTCCCGGAGATGTCGTTTTGTTTGTCACTGACAAAAAGCCGCTGACTTATGTCTGCCGTCTCGCAGTCTGTATGGATTCAAACAAAAAACATCATCTGCTGCAGAAAAAAGAAGACGGTGAAAAACTTTACGAATTTACCAGAGATAATGAACTTGCGGAATTTACCGGCAAACTCCGTTGGGCATTGTCTGTAATCGAAATCAAATTTAAACCCAAACTGCTGATCTGACAGGTGTAGCGTATGGCTGATGAAGAAAAATCAAAAGACGGAAAAGGGCAGGGCGGCTGTTGCGGATGCTGCATAGGATGTCTTGTGGTATTTGCTCTTTTGGTTGCCTTTTTTCTGGGATTTTATATCATTCCGACTTTGCGTGATAACGGCTGGTCATGGGATGTATTTCCCCGCAAGGTAAGAAGTTTCAGAACCCGTCTCGGCAATAAAATAGATGATTGGAATTACCGCTTTATCAAGTTGAAGGACAATATCGAGGATGCCGTGGATGATGCGGAGGACAATGTCGAAGATAAAGTGGAAAATATTTCAGACAAACTTGAAGATACAGCGGAAAAAGTTAAAAAAAGTGGCAAAAAGGTCATTAAAAAAACTGAAAAACTTGTCGAACCGCTGGTTGATGATTTGAAACCTGAGTTGATAGATGATTGATATGACAGAGTATTTGAAAATAATTTTTATGGCATTGTTTCAAGGCATTGCAGAGTTCCTGCCGATAAGTTCGTCGGGACATCTGGAAGTGCTCGGTGCAATTTTCGGCGTTGCAGAAAATGAGCGTTTTACTCTTTCTATCGTGCTTCATGCCGGAACATTGCTGGCAATGCTGCTTTTTTATTGCAAAGAAATAATCGGCATTTTTACAAAACGTGAATGGCGTATAATACTGATTGTCATTATCGGGTCGATTCCGGCAGGTGTTGGCGGTATATTTATCAAATTTGCCGGGATGGAGGAATATTTTCATAATCTGATATTGGTGGGATGTGCATTTATTTTTACCGGAATTCTGCTTTTTTCTCTGCGTCGTACACAGCAGAAAGAGATTGAATATGTTCCGTTGAAAGATTTGCCGATGAGTTCGGTATGGGCCATTGGATTTATGCAGCTCATAGCGATTTTGCCCGGAGTTTCGCGTTCAGGGTCCACAATTTTTGCCGGAGCAAAATGCTGTTTGAATCCGGAGGATAATGCCAAATTTTCATTTTTTCTGGCGATGGCGGCAATCGGCGGAGCGACTCTGCTTGAAATAGTGTGTTTGCTGATGCTGAACAAAGGCAGTGAAATAATTCAGAGTATGAATACAGGATTGTATGCAGCAGGATTTCTGGTTTCATTTGCAAGCGGTTATCTGGCGTTGACTTTGCTGTTGAAACTTTTGAAAAGCAAAAAACTCGGATATTTCGGAATTTATATGTTCCTTGCCGGAACTTTAACATTGATTTATAAAATATGGTGTTGAAATGAAAAAAGTATTGTTTATAGGTGCCGGACGTATGGCAACTGCCATTTCATCCGGGATGGTGAATTGCGGTTTTGAAAAGGAAAATATCAAAGCATTTGATATTCTTGAACAGGCGGCGGAAAAATTTACTGAAGCAACCGGAATTGAGTGTTTCTGTGACGGAATTGAAAAACTTATTGAAAATGCGGAAGTCGTTTTTATCGCAGTAAAACCCCAGTTTCTTGCCGGAGCGGTGGGCAAACTTGAGGGAAAACTTGACGATAAATTTATCGTTTCAATTGCCGCCGGTGTTTCCATAGCCAAACTTGCTGAACTTACCGGCAGCCGTCACATCGTCCGTGTCATGCCCAATACTCCGGCTCTGGTCGGCAAAGGCTGTGCCGCTTTTTCCGGCAGTGAAGAAGCAACTCAGCAGGAACTTGAATTTGTTGAAAATGTTTTGAAATCTGTCGGTACTGCTTTTCAGCTGCCGGAGAAACTTATGGACGCTGTGACCGCTCTTTCAGGCAGCGGTCCTGCTTATATTTTTGAAATGGTCGATGCAATGAGTGACGGCGGAGCCTGCTGCGGTCTGCCGCGTGAACTGGCTCTGGAAATGGCGATCGCCACCTGTGAAGGTGCTGCTGCCATGCTCCGTGAAACAAAACTGCACCCCTCAATTCTCAAAGATCAGGTCACTTCCCCCGGCGGAACCACCATGCGTGCCCTTGAGATCATGCAGAATGAAAATTTCCGTGAAATTGTTGTCAAAGCTGTCAAAGGAGCCTGTCTCCGTTCTGAAGAACTCGGGAGGAATGTCTGATGGAAAGTAAAGGTTGTCTTTCTGTAGTTATGCCGGTTTACAATGAAGAAAAATCCATTGTTGAAATCATCAACCGTGTATTGAAACAACAGGAAGTCGGTGAACTTATTGCTGTCAATGACGGTTCAACTGATAAAAGTTTTGAGGCAATGCAGGTTTTTGCTGATAATCCCAGAGTGAAAATTTTCAATCAGCCGAAAAATTGCGGCAAAGGGGCAGCCATCATTCGCGGCTTCGCTGAAGCCTCCTGTCCTTATGTCATTATTCAGGATGCTGATTTTGAATATGATCCTTCGGAATACGGCAAATTGCTCCGTCCTCTGCTGTTGGACAAAGCCGATGTTGTTTACGGTTCACGTTTTATGGCAACACCGGGACTGGTGCGTTATTTCGGACATGAAATGGGAAATAAATTTCTGACTTTGCTCTCAAATATTTTTTCTGATATTCATCTCTCTGATATGGAGACCTGTTACAAGTGTTTCAAACGTGAAGTAATCCAGAATATGATTCTCGGATCGCAGCGTTTCGGGATTGAAGTTGAAATGACGGCAAAATTTGCCAAAAGCCGTGCTTTACGTATCTGGGAAGAACCGATTTCATACAACCCACGCCGCTATGCTGAAGGTAAAAAAATCACCTGGAAAGACGGTTTTGCCGCATTGTGGCACATTATTGTTTTTAATTGTTTTACATCTGCACGCAGCTCATGGAAAAAGCCGTGGGAGGAAGTGCTTAACCAAGGAAAGGAAAATGAAAAATGAAAAAAAGACTGCGTAAAAAATTGGACGTCGGAGAATTTACTGAACTCGGTTTTGAGTTTTATGCAACGATTGCCGATTCCGAAGATAAAAAAGTTTTTAATGCATTTATTGATCTTGTTGATGAATGTGAATTTTATTGCGAAGGAACCTGGGACGAAGACGGAGCGGATCTTTTTATCTCCACCGGTCTTGTCGGTATGGAAAACGAAGAACGTAAAGCAAAATTTGCTGAAAAAGTTGCTTCTATTGAAGGTCTTTCCAATATCAAAATTTCCGAACTGATTTAAATTTCAAGGTAAAAAAGCGATGGACGAACTGACCAAAAAAGAGATTTCTCTGATTCAGGCACTCTATACCAGACATGGCAGAAAGAAATATCCCTACTGTATTGTCGAGGGGGTACGGAGTTGTGCTGAATATTTTGCTGCAGTTCCGGAAATGGCTTTTTTTACAGTTGCAAACTCCGCAGAACTTGTGAAAAATACAGGAGCCTGCGGCGATGTGAGAATCGTGCCTGAAACTGTTTTCAGCAGGATTTCAGGCACGATGAATTCACAGGGAATACTCGTTGTTTCAAAAATTCCTGCTGAACCGTCAGCAGATGAATTTAATAAAGATGATTTTGTGCTGGCTCTGGATAAAGTCGGAGACCCCGGAAATTTCGGGACGATCTGCCGTACTGCCAAAGCTGCCGGACTGACAGAATTATGGTACACCAAAGGTTCGGTAGATCCATTCAGTGACAAAGTTATACGCTCGGCGATGACGGCACAGTTTATGATGAAGCTCCGCTGTTTTGAAACGCTTTCAGACTTGCAGGACGAGGCTGTCCGTCAGGGATTCTGCAATGTTTGTCTGAGCAAGCCCGGGAAAGGGCAAAGCTGTTTTGTTGCTGAAGGTATTTTTGAAAAAAGTGTGGTTGTAATAGGCAGTGAAGGTCATGGCGTTTCCGACCTTGACAACTCTATTGACGTGCAAATTCCGATGCCGGGCAATTTTGAGTCGCTCAATGCGGCTCAGGCGGCAACGATTCTGATATTTGAGTACGTGAGAAGAAAAGAAAGCAGTTTGAAATTATGAAAATAGATATGCTTGATATTTGTTATGCCGGAGTTTTTGCCGCAGGACTGCTGCTGACAGTTGTATTTACTGCTGCAGCAAAGAGATTGGCTGTCAGACTTGATATTATGGACAGACCAAAAAATGAAATGCATAAAGGTCACAAAAAGGCAACTCCTCTGCTGGGCGGTTTCGCGATGTTTACGGGATTTTCAGTTGCTTTGGCAGCGGGGCTTTGTGTGCTGTGGCTGGTTCCGGGTGTTTTTGAAAAATTGCCGGCAATCAATTTTACCGGAGCAGCCTGCCGTTTCGCATGGATTTTTGCCGGAGGAATGATGTGTGTGATTCTCGGTTTGATTGACGATATAAAAGGGATGAAGGCACATTGGAAATTCGGAGGCCAATTCATTATTGCACTGGTTGCTGTATTGCTTGGCGGAGTACGCATCAGTGTATTTATTCCGAATGAAATATTTACTGTATGCGTAACGGTTTTCTGGTTCATGCTGCTGATGAATTCGATAAACTTTTTTGATAATATGGACGGATTGGCAGTCGGTACGGTTTGTATCGGGATGGGAATTTTTGCTGTTATTGCGGCGTTGAACGGACAGTTTCTGGTCGGCGGATTTGCATTTCTTTTTACCGGAGTGACGATGGGGTTCTGGTTATTCAACCATTCACCGGCATCGATTTTCATGGGAGACAGCGGAAGTCATTTCATCGGATATTTTGCGGCGGTGGTATCTGCGAGTGTAACCTATTTTAATTTTGAAGGTTCGCTGACTAAATTTCCGATACTTGTGCCTTTTTTTGTGCTGGCACTGCCTTTGTTTGATACATTGATGGTCTGCATAATCCGTTACAGACTGGGAAAACCATTCTGGATCGGTGACCATAATCATATTTCACACCGTTTTGTCAGAATGGGATTGAGCAGAAAATATGCGGTTATGATGGTGCATATTCTGGCATTGCTGATAGGGCTTGGAGCTTTTCCGTTGATGTGGGGTGATTTTAAAATTGCCGTTGTTATGGTGATACAGATTCTGCTTTTGCTTTTGCTTATAACTGTACTGCAGTTTAAATTGGATGATAACAGTTCTCTTACAGTAGGAGGTGAATAATATGGAAAAAAAGGAACGTCCGTCATGGGATCGTTATTTTATGGATATTGCCCATGTTGTTGCCAGCCGCAGTAATTGTTCCAGACGGCAGGTTGCCGCAGTATTGGTCAAGGATCAGCGGATAATTTCAACCGGCTACAACGGAACTCCGAGAGGAGTCAGAAACTGCAACGAGGGAGGATGTCCCCGCTGTGCGGATCATGATACTCCGTCCGGTCATAATTTGAGTGAATGTCTGTGCAGTCATGCGGAGGAAAATTCCATTACACAGGCTGCTTATCATGGTATTGCGGTCAAAGGTGCGACACTTTATACAACTTACAGTCCATGTTTGATGTGTGCCAAAATGATCATCAATGCGGGAATAAAAGAGGTCGTTTATGATAAACATTATTCGATAGATAAAGTCTCAACTGCTTTGCTTGAGGAGGCAGGAGTGAAAATCCGTGCCATTGACAGCGGGGAGGATAAATGAAGGATAATATCGAAAAAGCAATAATTTCTCTCGATGAAGCCGTCGCATGGCGGCAGGAGTTACGCAGCAGTAATAAAAAACTTGTTGTTACCAACGGCTGTTTCGATCTTCTTCACCGCGGTCATGTGGAATATCTGCATGAGAGCCGTAAACTCGGTGATGCCATGCTTATATTGGTAAATTCCGATGCCGCTGTGCGTATTCTCAAAGGAGAGGGACGTCCGCTCAATGATGAAATCAGCCGTGCCTTTGTGCTTTGCGGACTTGAATCTGTTGACAAAGTCGTGATATTTGACAGCAGTGACTGTCATACTGAACTTGCGGCAATCAAGCCTGATATTTATGTGAAAGGCGGGGATTATACGCTTGAGACTTTGAATAAATTTGAGAAAAACGCTTTGCTTGAGGCCGGCAGTGTGATATACTTCAAGCCTTTTATCAAAGGTTTCTCAACTACCAATATTATTGAATCTGCCCAAAAAAAATCTTAAACAGAAGGATTATAAAATATGAACGTATTAATGAAAACTTCAATGGGAGACATTGAACTTGAACTTTTTGAAAAAGAAGCTCCTGAAACTGTTGCCAATTTCATCGGCTACGTCAGAGACGGCTTTTACAAAAACACAATTTTCCACCGTATTATTGATAATTTTATGGTTCAGGGAGGCGGCTTTACCGAAGATTTTGTTCAGAAAGAGACAAAAGCTCCGATCAAAAATGAAGCCGACAACCAGATCTCCAATAAAAAAGGAACTATTGCCATGGCTCGCACCAGCAATCCGCACAGTGCAACCTGCCAGTTTTTTATCAACAGCAAAGATAATGATTTTCTGGATTTCAAAGCTCCGACTCCCATGCATTACGGCTACTGCGTTTTCGGCAAAGTCGTCAACGGTATCGAAGTTATTGAAAAAATGAGCAAAGTTGAAACCGGAAACCGCGGATTCCATCAGGACGTTCCTGTTGAAAATGTGGTTATTACAGATATTGAAATTTTGAATTGATACAGGTAAAAAAATGAGTACAGAAGAAAAAATCGAAACAGCGGAAAACAAACCGCTTGACTTTATTCGCGAAATCGTCGCAAATCATATCAAAGAAAATAAATACCCCGACGGCATTGTCACCCGTTTCCCGCCGGAACCCAACGGCTATCTGCATATCGGTCATGCCAAAGCAATCTGTCTTGACTTCGGCGTCGCTGAGGAAACCAACGGCATCTGCCATCTGCGTATGGATGATACCAATCCCACCAAAGAAAATATGGAATACGTTCAGTCAATTATTGACGACGTTAAATGGCTCGGATTTGATCCCTCGCATTTGTATTATGCCAGTGACTATTTTGAACAGATGTATCAGTGTGCCGAAAAACTTATAGAGAAAAAACTCGCCTATGTCTGCGAACTTACTCCCGAAGAGTTTGAAGAATACCGCGGCAACTCTGAACGTCCCGGAACCGAACCTCCCGGCAGAGCCAATTCTGTTGAATACAACCTTGACCTTTTCCGCCGTATGCGGGCAGGGGAGTTTGAGGACGGAGCCAAAGTTCTGCGTGCCAGAATTGATATGACTTCTCCGAATATTCATATGCGTGACCCCGTTTTGTACCGCATCCGCCGTATTGATCACTTCCGTCAGGGCAATAAATGGTGTATTTATCCGATGTATGACTTTGCACACTGTCTGGAAGATGCTTTTGAAGGCGTCACACATTCATTCTGTACTCTGGAATTTGAAATCCACCGTCCGCTGTATGACTGGGTGCTGAACAATCTTGATTTCCCGAATCCTCCGCACCAGTACGAATTTTCACGCTTGAACCTCTCTCATACTGTTATGAGCAAACGGAAACTCCTGCAGCTGGTTAAAGAAAAACACGTCCGCAACTGGGACGATCCCCGTATGCCGACCGTTTGCGGTATGCGTCGCAGAGGGGTTCCCGCTTCTGCATTGCGTAATTTTGTAAAAGGTCTCGGTATTACCAAATTCAACGGCTTGACCGACGTGGCACTTTTTGAATATGCGATCCGTGAAGAACTGAATAAAACATCCTCACGCTATCTCGGCGTGCTCAATCCTTTGAAAGTCACCATTACCAATATGCCGGATGACTTCTGTGATGAACTTGACGCTGTCAACAATCCGGAAGATCCATCTGCAGGTTCCCGCAAAATTCCGTTTTCCAAAGAACTTTATATCGACAGAAATGACTTTATGATTGAGCCTCCCAAAGGTTATTTCCGTTTGAGCCCCGGCAAAGAAGTCCGTCTGCGTTACGGTTACTTTATCAAATGTGAAGATTATGTAACTGATGAAAACGGTGAAGTAATTGAACTCAAATGTACTTATGATCCCGAAACCCGCGGCGGCAATGCTCCCGACGGTCGCAAGGTCAAAGGCACTATCCACTGGGTCTCTGCCAAACATTGTGTTGAAGCTGAAGTCCGTCTGTATGACCGTTTGTTCACTGTTGAACAGCCGGGAATGGGCGATGAAGATTTCCTGACTCAGATGAATCCTGATTCAGAAATCATCAGCACCTGTCTGATCGAACCTGCACTTGCCAATGCCAAAGCAGGCGACAGAGTTCAGTTTGAGCGTGTCGGCTATTTTTGCTGCGACCCCGATTCAACAGCGGAAAAACTGGTATTCAACCGTACTGTAAGTTTGAAAGATTCATGGGCTAAAAAGAAATGATGTTCAAAGTTTTTCTCTCTATTCTTGAAACATTTATCATGTTCGGGATAGGGGCGTGGTTGTTTTACCGCAAATGGTTTACGGAAGAAGCATCCAAATCAATGTCAAAAGTTGTATTGGATGTATTCTTCCCGCTGCTGACTTTTGCAACGATTACGACTCAGTTCAAAAAAGAGGACTTCAGCGAACTGTGGATAATGCCGGTTGCCGGTTTTATGCTTATGTTTGTAAGTTTCTTTATCGGCTGGGGTTTGAAATACTGCATGAAGGTCAAAAACAAAGAGCGGATGGGAACATTTCACCACATCTGTGCCATCAATAATTACATTTTTCTGCCGATTATCGTGCTTGAAAATATCTATCCGGAGAGTCGTCATGTTGCTTTGCTGCTGATTATGAATGTCGGATCAACGGTTGGTTTGTGGACGGTCGGGATTATTGCACTTCAGGGCGAAATGAATTTCAAGAAAGTGCTGCAAAGCCTTTATTCAGTCAATGTTATTGCAGTTCTGATCGCACTGATATGGCTTTTTTCGCCGATAGCGATACCGCCTTTATTGAAAAATATTTCGCTGAAACTCGGTAATATGGCAGTGCCTATGATGCTGATAATTATCGGCGGAGCGTTGTACCGCTGTGCCGGAAAAATGCTTGAACACAAAATTGATCTGTTTTTTATAACTGTAACAAGATTGATAATAATTCCTGTTATTATTATTTTGCTTTTGAAATTTTTTGTGCTGAATTTTTTCCCCATACCGGAAGATATGATAGAAGTTTTGATGGTTGTAGTGCTGATGCCTGCGGCTTCAAGTTCGGTAGTTATAGCCAAAGAGTATGGCGGGGCGGAAGATTTTGCCGGAGCGGCGATTGTTTTGACGACATTGTTTTCGCTTGGCACGATCCCGCTGCTTCTGCATTTTTTTGTGTGAAAATGCGGTATAAAAAATGTAAAACTCTGTATCAGATATTGTTGTAAATATTTTGCTGCAGAGTTTTATTTTGATTTTTTTCAGAAGTGAGATAAAATGGAACGCTCTGTTCCCTTTGAGGGGAGATAATGAAATTAATTTTTTGAGAAAAAAATTGAGGGGTTTGGGATATAGTGTTTTGCGTAAGCAAAACACGGGGCGTTTCATCGCCTTTTATTTGCTATCGCCTTGGCAAAATCTCAAAGTATATTTTTACAACGGGGTATGCCAATGTGACAGCATATAAAAAGAGAGCTTGCTCTCCCCCAAT
>JAFVUZ010000044.1 GCA_017502435.1 Lentisphaeria bacterium | reverse complement strand
GAACTCGGCGACAAAGGCAATCTTTCCTTGTACGGCAGGATTCCCGGAGTACATCAGCTCCTGGCAGAACACCTTACTGCCGAATACAAAGTCAAGACCCAAGGTCGCGGCAGAACCGTGGACGAATGGAAGCTCAAGCCTGATCGCACCGACAACCATTGGTTGGACTGTATCGCCGGATGTGCCGTCTGTGCCTCTATGCTCGGAGCTGCATTGCCGGAAACCTTACCGGTGAAAACTGCTCGAAAACCTATGATCCGTCTTTCCGCCCGCCGCATTGGAGAAAGACCGCAAAATACCGTCAGCGGCAAAATGAAACTTTCAGATATCAGAAGGAGCAAAAATGGCTGATAAAAAGGAAAATCCCGAACATATCCGGCAGGCTGTTGACCTTATTGCCGCTGTATTGCGAAGAATCAAGGAAAAGGCACTGGATAAATCGCAAAACCCATGCTTGTATATGAAGGAAGCAAAAGGAGTTACTACCTGATGGACAAAAAAGAAATTTTACAACGGCAAATTACAGCATTGGAAAATTGTAATGTTGCTGCTCTCAAAGAAAAGTTTTCAGAACTTTTCGGTTTTGAGTGCGGTGCAACCAATGCAAAGAATTTGAGAAATCGTATTGCATATAAATTACAAGAGATTTATTTTGGAGGTTTGTCAGACGAAGATAAAGCGTTGCTGACGGAAATTGCCAATAATGATCCGGCATCAAACTTGCAATTTTCAAATGTTACTCCACGACCGCTTGCCAGAGGCACTCGGCTTTGCAGGGATTGGAAAGGCAAAACATATGAGGTCATTGTTCATCCCAATAATAAATTTGAATTTGAGGGCGAAATGTACCGTTCCCTTTCCGCAATTGCCGATAAGATCACAGGAACTCACTGGAACGGGAAAAAATTCTTTGGGGTGAAATAATGCCGGAAGTTGTAAAAAAACGATGTGCAATTTATTGTAGAAAGAGCGTCATGCAGGAAGATTCAGATGTTGAATTTTCAAGTCTTGATGCTCAAAGAGAAGCCGGAGAAGCATTTATTTTAAGTCAGAAATCCAACGGATGGGTGTGCTTGCCAGAGCATTACGATGACGGAGGATACACTGGGGGAAATACCAACCGTCCTGCGTTACAACGACTGCTCAGCGATTGCGAAGCTGGATTGGTGGATATTATTGTTGTTTATAAAATCGACCGTCTTTCACGATCAATTTGCGATTTTGCCGATCTTTCAAAGAAATTTGATGAGTGGGGTGTTCAGTTTGTCGCAGTGACCCAGGAAATCAATACAGCGACACCTTCCGGGCGAATGATGCTGAATATTTTGATCACTTTCAGCCAGTTTGAGCGCGAAATTATTGCTCAAAGGGTACAGGATAAAATGGAAGCCAGTCGCAAAAAAGGCATGTTTGTAGGCGGGACTGTTCCGTTTGGCTATGTTGTTGTAAATAAGAAACTTGTAATAAAAGAGGAAGAGGCAAAAATTGTCCGGTCAGTATTCCAGCGTTTTATTGAAGTTCAATCGCCCAAACTGATAGCAAGCGAACTTAATCAAGCCGGACATCGTACCAAGGCAGGTAATCCATGGCAGCGTGATCATATTTACCGGATGCTCAACAATCATACATATATTGGAGAGGTAAAATACAAAGATGCGATTTGCAAAGGCGAACAACAAGCAATTGTTACCCGAGAAGTATGGAATCGAGTTCAGGAAATCTTAAAAGAGAATGACCGGAACAAAGAAACCAAAGACCGGCAAGGAATTGTTGCCCCTTTGAAAAATGTTCTGAAATGTGGTCACTGTGG
>JAFVUZ010000043.1 GCA_017502435.1 Lentisphaeria bacterium | reverse complement strand
GTGTTATAAAAGATGACTGATTTATTGCGGTGGGAGAAGAAAAAACCTTTTGAGGAAAGGTTCTTTTCTTCTCCCACTGCACCCCCTCATCTTTTTCCAAACCTTTTTATATAACTTTCGTTTTTTGCCCTGCAAAATCCGAAAGTGGGAATAGACAACGGGGTGCGCCAATGCGACAGCAAATAAAAAGGCGGGTGGAACGCCCTCATCTTTTCCCAAACCTTTTAATTATATTTGACATTTTCTTCAGTCAAATTTATAGAAAATTATTGGAAAGATGATAAAAATCAGTCTATATTTAGTACACAGCCTTATAAAAACAACAATCAACCGGAGATGAAAAATGCTTGATGATATAAAAAAAATTGCCGAAAAAATAACTGAAACCGTAAAAAATGATACTTTCGGAGCCAATGTGCGTCCCGATTATTTGCGTGAAGCCATGTCTGATTATCCGCTTCGCGGCGGCAAACGCCTCCGTCCCGCCCTCTTTTTCTGGAGTTACGAACTCTGCGGAGGCAAAGAATGTGCCGGTCTTGAAAAATGCGCCGCAGCTCTTGAGGTCTGGCACAACTGGACACTCGTTCACGATGATATCATTGATGAAGATGTCATGCGCCGCAATTCTCCGACAGAACATATTTCTTTGGCAAAAACAGCCTCTGAAGCAGATTTTGACAGCACACTTGATGCGGAAAAATACGGCAGAGATATGGCTCTGCTCTGCGGCGATTTGCAGCAGGGCTGGGCTGTTGATTTGCTGATAAGAGGCGCAAGGGAAGCCAAACTTGTCCCCGAACTCATTTTGGATATGGTTCAGCGCATGGAATTGCGTGCAAATACCGAACTTATCAGCGGCGAAGCCCTTGATGTAGAGCTTGCAGTAAAGAAACTTGAAAATATCAATATCAAAGATGTTATGCAGATGATTGACCTCAAAACCGGCGCGCTTTTCTGCTGTGCCTGTGAACTTGGGGCAATGGCGTCTCTCGGCTATGACCGGGGCAAAGAATTTGAAAAAATTTCAGATTTTGCATTGCACCTCGGCCGTGCTTTTCAGCTTCAGGACGATATTCTCGGCACATTCGGCGATTTGGAGAAACTCGGCAAAGATATCGGCTCCGACCTGCGTGAACGCAAACCGACTGTACTGCTGCTCAAAACTCTGGAATGTGCTGACAAAGAGTCATTGTCCACACTGCGCGGCATAATCGGTAAAGAAAATATTTCAAGCTCTGATATTGAAACCGCCCGTAAAATAATGAAAGACTCCGGCGCATACGATTTCGTCAAATCAGAAATCAAATACTGCTTTGATTCCGCACTCAACGCATTGAGTTTCTTCCCCGAAAACAAGGGCAGAAAACGCCTTGAAGCACTGATTGACTACCTCAACACCCGTGAAAAATAAAAGGCTGTGTTATAAAGGATGACTGATTTATTGCAGGGGGAGAAGAAAAAACCTTTTGGCGTTCCACCCGCCTTTTTATTTGCTGTCGCATTGGCGCATCCCGTTGTCTATTCCCACTTTCGGATTTTGCAGGGCAAAAAACGAAAGTTACTCAAGAGTTTTTTGAAAGATTAGGGGGGACGGACAGGCATAAAATCGGACATATCGGACAAAAGCCCGTGACTGCACTGAACAAAAGCTATTCTCCTCCTC
>JAFVUZ010000042.1 GCA_017502435.1 Lentisphaeria bacterium | reverse complement strand
GCACTTAATAACGCCAGAGAACGCAGTCGTGCTGCAAAATGTATCAATAATTTGAGCAATCTCGGCAAGTATATGATGCAGTACACCATGGATAATAATGATCACCTTTTTGCCCCTTCCTGTGAAGCAGGCAAAGCTGCTCAATATAGTAATTCATATGGAATTTACGGCGGCGGTACAGATGGTTTTTCTGCGTATGTCGGAGCCGCAACTACTACTGACAATAACAGAGATTATGCAAAACTCATTTATGATTGCCCGAGTTCTCCGATAATCGAATCTCCTTTTACATGCGAATTTTATAATTACGGCTACAATTATTATATGCTCATGGAAGTTGAAGCCAACAGTATAGGCAGATACATAACTCCTTCCAAAACAATGGTCTTTATGGATGTAGCAGAATATAATACCAGCGGAACAAAACAGACAGGTCCGATGACCAGTCCTTCATGGTATTGTGAAGGTTACAGCGGCTGGAACGGTCCACGTTCAATGGACGGCGGACGCAGACACAATAAAAAAGCAAACATTGCATACGTTGACGGTCATGTCGGCAGTGAAGGCAGTTTTACTGCTGCTGACCATGGTTCTGATTCCGTTTTTATCGGACGGGGTATAAATAATTGATTTAATATAAGGAAATATTATTATGAATACAAAATTTTTTCTTTCTGCATTTCTTATCGGAACTGCACTTTTCTGTCAAGCAGATAAATTGACTCCTGCAAGTTACAGTTTCAAAGAAAAAACTGTCGTAAATGCCGCAAGACCTGACGAAGCGACGGATAAGGATTTTAAAAAACTGACTGATGGTAAATATACTAAAGAAGGTGATCGCCGTACTGCTCCTTATGTCTCCTGGCGGCACAAAGATAATGGCAGAAAAGCTCCGGTCATTACTTTTAAATTTGCCTCGCCTGTCAATTTGGAAGAAGTTGACATTTTTTATCAATGGGGACTTCGCAGTCACGGTATAAAAGATATAAAAATAAATGCGATTGCTGATGACGGCAAAAAAAATCTCATCGGCAGTATTGAATTAAATCAACCGTTCACACGCCCCAAAGATACAAGCTCAATTCAAAGAGCAAAAATAAAATGCACTCAACAAATTCCGGTGTCTTCAATCGAAGTCGTATTTACCGCAACCGGAGGATTTTTGATATTGGAAGAAATCGAATTTTATGGAAAAACTGCTGCGGCAGATACAAAAAAATAATCAATCCGAGGTTGAAAAATGAAAAAATTATATTTGGCAGCAATGCTTCTTGGCATTGCAGGGAGTGTTATTGCCTCTGAATTGAAAGTCAGTGCATATCGTTTTGAAGAAAAAACTGTTGTTGATGCAAAAGATCCTTTATTACTTGCTGATCCGGGATTTAAAAAACTTACCGACGGAAAATTTACTCGTAAGGGAGACCGCCGAGCCGCTCCCTGTGTTATGTGGCGGCACAAAGACAATGGCAGAAAAGCTCCTGTCATACGTTTTGATTTTACTGCTCCGGTGGAAATTTCTGATGTTTCTGTTTATTATCATTTCGGCGCACGCAGTCACGGTATTAAGGATATAAAACTTATTGGGATAAGTGCAAACGGCAATAAACTGCCGCTCGGCAGCCTTACTCTCAATCATCCTTTTTTCAGACCGGAAAAAGAATCTGCATATCAGACAGCCAAAATCAAATCCATGGATAATTCCCCGATTGTCGCTGCAGAAATAGTATTTTCTGCTACCGGAGGCTTCCTTGTTCTCGAAGAGGTGCTTTTTAATGGCAAGCAGCTTCCTCCGCCGGTAAGTGCTCCGTTGCAGAAAAATCCGTTGGATAAATTTGCAGCTCAAGCCCGTCCGGGATTGCGGGTATATTTTGCCGATGGTCAATACATTATGGAAAATGACTTCCTGATTTACGGCATAGACCCGAGATATTCAGGTTCCGTAAATTATGCTTATGACAAAAAAGCAAAATTCAATTTTATCATGTATTCCGCTCCCGGAACAGGATACGGTCCGTTTTGTAATGACCGTCTCTGGCCGAGAGAAGCAAGAGATATGTTCAAATACCAAAATTACAAAGCTGAAGTAATTACAGATACTCCTGACAAAAAGCAAATTCGTGTAACCGGCAACGGCATAAGTGGTGTTTTTGCCAATGTCACTATGGAGAAAGTTTATACTCTGACCAAAGATTCACCTCTGCTGCAATGCGACTGGACTGTAACCAACGGTATCGAAAACGTAACTCCGCTCAAATACGGGTTCTGGACTTACGGCGGAGTAGCTGCCGCAGGTCCATATACCAGAATTATTCCCGGACTTACTGCAGTTGAACGTGTTCCGTCTGCCAATCAGTTTGTCATTCGTGATATTTCCGACGGATGGTATGGTGCTGTCAGCGGCAATAACGGCTTGGCAATGATTGTCCCATGGGAACGTTTGAAAGAAGTTTACTATTGGCCGGAAACTGCAAATAAAGGAACTGTGGAATGCAAACTCGGCATATATCCTGTAAATGCGGGGGATTCATTGCGTTTTACTATGTTTATGGCTCCGTTTGCCAATGTCGGCATTCCTGACAAAATCAATAAATATGGTGCAGGCGGATTTAATTTAGAGCCTGAATATCAGACAAATCCTGATAATTTTTCATTCCGTTATCAACTTTTTCAGCCCGGCAGATATACTTTGCGTATTTCAGGCGGGATTTTACAGAAAAATAAAGTTTCTTTCAAAAAGATTGTCGAAAAACAGCTTAATTCAAATAACTCAACTGTATCATTTACAGCATTGAATGGTAAAGGAACTCAAGTTTATCGTGCAGAAATGCTGCTTGATTCAAAAGTGGTTTTCTCTGCCGATGCTTCGACTGTAATCGGTAATACTTCGGGAATGTACCTGCTGCCGCTGCCCGGTGAAAAAATCCCCGATGCAGATCCTGCAGGCAATAAACTGGAATTGAATTTTAATTCACTTGAACACAAGTCAAAACATATCAACTGGGGCAAACCGTCAGCAAACGGCAAACTCAAAGTCCTGGCAATAAATTATCATACCGGCGGTATCCTTGATATGAAAGAAATTGCACAGCGTCTGGATATTGAGCTTACGACAAATCTTGTTTCAGGTTTGTGGAGTTTGAGCGGACATACCATGAGTTTGAATGAGCAGAGCTGTATCAATGAGCTTTCCAAAAAATTGCGTAACAAATATGACCTCATCATAGTTTCCCGCAATATGTTCGATAAAATCGGCAAAGCCAATGCCGCACAAATCCTCGAACAAGTAAAAAATGGTACCGGTCTCCTGCTTGTTGAACCTGTCAAACTGCCGAAGGAATTAAGCAGTATGATTCAGGAAAATAAAAATAATGTTACTGCTTCCGCAAAAAAATGGAACGGTAATTTTTATGGTATTGCCGCAGAATCTTTACCGGATACCAAAGTCAGAAGTTACAGTAAATTCGGCAAAGTTTTCGCCAAAGCCGGAGATTTACCGCTGGCAGGAATGTTTAATTATGGCAAAGGCACAGTTGTTGCTCTCTCCTATCTTGCAGAACCGCAGAGCCGTCCGGGCAGTAAATATTATACCCAGTATGCCTCATTTTTCCTGCCCAATATGAGTTCTCTGAGCTCCTTGCCGGAATACGATTATCACGAATATCAAATCGCATTTTTCGGCAAAATGATGATGCTGGCTGCAAATCGGAAAGCAAATCTTGAAATAGATACTTTGAGTGCAGAAAATGGAAAAATTTCAATTCCTATATATTCAACTGATAAATTGCCGGTGGAAATTTCTGTCTCAATCCGCAACAAAAACTCTATTGTTGAACAGCAAATCTCTCGTAAAATAAATTTGTCAGCGGGCAAATCTGATATAAAACTTACATTTGCTCCTGTTACGGAAAACGGCAGACATTTTGCTGATGTCATTATCAAAAGTTCTAAAGGTGTTGAATGGTATGGAACTGCTGTTTTCAATAATACTGCACAATCAAAAATCACTGCTGTCAATTTTGAAAACCGCATTTACCGCAAAAATGAAAATCTGAAAGTAAATGCCGAAACATCTGATAATTCTCCGGTAAAAATACAACTTTTTGATACAGAAGGCAATGTATTTGCTGAAACATCGGGAAATTCATGCTCTCTGCCGCTGGCTGATTGCCGTACTCCTGCATTGAAAATGGTTGTCACTCTTTACAAAAACGGTAAAATCAATGACCGGACCAGTAAATGGATAGAACTTTTTCAAGCTCCTGATTCTGACCGTTTCAACATTACGATCGGATGGCCATGTATCGCTCACCATTCTCAAGCGGCATTTGCAGGAAATTACATTGAAAAAATGAAAGATTTCGGCGTAAACTGCATGAGTGCCTCACAATCAACTCTTGAACCTGAAGTAATTCAAAACCAATACCGGAAACATGGAATAACTTATTTGAGTTCAGCTGTTTATGCCGCTTCCCTCGGCGGAAATTATCCGTTTGACAGAAAAAAAGCAATCAAAGATAAATTTGATCTTATCCGCATTCCCTGTTTGAGTGATCCAAAGCTGAAAAATGCTTTTAACAATATTACAGAAAAGAACTTTAATTTTGCGTTCAAATACGGATTTTTGTTGATTCCGGGGCCTGATGAATCAAATATTTTCAGCGAATGGGACGGTTGTTTTTCGCCGGATTGTCAAAGAGAATTCAGAAATTATCTGAAAAAAGAATACTCTTCTCTTGCAACATTAAACAAATCATGGGATACTGACTTTAAATCATGGGATGAGGTGGTTGCTCTTACTTCGGAAGAAGTCAGAATGAAAAAATCTTTTGCAGGTTGGGTCGATCATCGCACTTTCAATGATATAAATCGTGCAGAGATGATAGAACGCATGGTAAACGGATTCAAAAAAGCAGCTCCTTTTGCTATGTATTCCCTTTCCGGAACTTCAGAAACCAATCCGCATAATGCTTGGGATTATTATTTATTGATGCCGCATCTGCCATCTCTGGCATCTTACACAGGAGAACAATCAATTCAGCACCGCAGTTTTGCTCCCGGTAAATTAAGTTTTATGCCGTGGATTGGTTACGACCGTAATTTTACCAAACTCAATTCATTTTTGTTTGAACAACTTATGACCGGAGCTTCGGGCGTCAATATTTACGGCAATATGAATATAACTCCGGATTTGCGTATTTCAGAACCCGGTAAAGATCTGATAAAAACTCTTGATATTTACCGCAATGGACCTGCTGAAGCAGTAATGAAAATGAAGATGTTCTCATATCCGATAGCATTTCATTACTCTCCTGCTTCAATAAAAGTTGACTGGATAAACAATCTTGACACTGTTCGCAAAAGTTCTGTCAATGGTTTCCGCAATATAATTCTTGATGCAGGTCTGAATTATGATTATGTTGCTTACGGTCAGCTTGAGGAAAACGGAGTTCCGTCAAAATACAAAGCAGTCGTTTTGCCGTGTTCAATGGCAATTTCTGATAAAGAAGCTGCTGCATTGGAAAAATTTGTTGCAGACGGCGGAGTCCTGATTGCCGATATGCTTGCCGGAACTTATGACCAACACGGCAAAAAACGTGCAACACCTGCATTACAGAAAGTTTTCGGTATCAATTCAACCGGCGAATGGGAAAAAAATGATGCAGAAATCTCCGGCAGCGGTATTCTCAAAGGTTTGAAAATAAAAGCCAATTCCATCGAAAAAAATATTACTCCCGCAGGAGCAGAAGTAATCGGTAAATGTAACGGCAAACCTGCTGTTTTCCTTAATCGTTACGGTAAAGGTATCGCAATTTATTTCGCTTCAGCAGTCACTGCAACTTACGGGGATTGGAAGAAATGCGTTTTGCCAGAGGCAACAGTGCAACAACAGAGGCTTTTAATAAACTTGGCAATATGATTTTCAAACATGCCAATATCAAACCTATGGCAAAAGCCGCCTCATTAAAAGGTGCAAATATTCATCTGCTCAATAATAAAGGTGCATATATCCTCGGCATAGGAAGAGATATTGAGCAGAGTTCCGCCATGAATCCCGCCCCGGCGGTGCATGAAATAAAATTGCAGAAAAAATTCTATATTTATGATTTACTGAAAAAAAGATATATCTCTTACGGAGACAAATTCAAAGCGACATTCCTTCCTGATTCTCAATTTGCCTATGTCCTGCTACCATACAAAGTTGAAAACATTTCAATCAACACAACTCCTGACGGGGCAGAATTAGCAGTAATTGCTGATACAGAAAAATTTACAGATCATCTTTTCCGTGTGCAGCTGATTGAACCGTCAGGGAAATCCAATAAGGCATACGATACTGTTGTCTTCGGCAACGGAAATAAAGCATTTTTCCGTTTCAAAAAGCCGCTTAATGCAGTTAAAGGGATTTATAAACTTCGTGTAACTGACGTTTTGAGTTCTGTTACTGTTGAAAAGGAACTTAAATAATATGCAGAATATAACAGAAAATAAAAAAGTCAAATGGATCTGGACAAGTAATATTGCTGAAAAAGATTCTTACAAAAGATTCAGGAAAAAATTTTTCTGGTCTCCTGCTTCTGACGGCCGTATAATTGCTGAAATTGCAGGAGATTCCACATGGGTGTTGTTCGTCAATGGCAAACGTATTTCAGGGGGACAGTATTCTGATTTTCCGCATCAGCGTACTTTTTCAACTTTTGATATTACTCCGTATCTGGTACAGGGAGAAAATACACTTGCAGTAAGTGTGCATTATATCGGAGTTGAACTACTGCTCTATTTGCCCGGAGTTCCGCACTTAAGAATGGCGATCAGCAATAAAAAAAATGATTTGCTGTGCCAAACAGACAGAAGTTGGAAATGTTCCGCAGATACAGCATTCGCAGGAAACGGAAAACTTATGACCACACAGGCGGGATTTATTTTTGAATATGATTTTCGCCATGAAGAAAACTGGCAGTCTCCGGATTTCGATGACAGCAAATGGGAAAATGCAGTTGAACTTGAAATTGATACACTGACCCTTGAAGCCCGTTCAGTTCCGCAGCTTCAGGAATTGGCACCAACAGGGGCAGTTTTACAGAATTGCGGTTCACTTTTGCGTCCTTCGGATATTGATGACATACCTGCTCACTGCTGCAAAAAGGATTATTTGCAAACTGAAATTCCATCAGATGTTTTTGCAGAAGAAGGTTTGTGGTGGCGGAAAAGATTTCCGTCAGGAAAAGATATTTTTCATCCTCTTAAACCGGTAAAAAATGATGGTACTGCCAATGGGCGTTTTCTGATTTTTGATTTGGAAAAAGAAGAATCCGGTTTTCTTTATTTTTCAATCAGAAGCAGTGCCGGTACAATTATTGACATCGCTCATGGAGAACATTTGGACGATGGCAGAGTCAGAATGTGCAATACAGACGGCAGATATAATTTTACCGACCGTTATATTACCGGAGAGGGAATAAACAGATTCTCTTACTGTCACCGCCGTCTGGGCTGTCGGTATCTTGAATTGCATATTACCAATATAACAGGTGATTTGGCAATAGAGTCGATAGGGCTTATACCTCTGCAATTGCCGCTTGGCGAAAGTGCATATCTTAAATGTGCAGACAACGAACTTCTGCATTTGAATGAACTTTCAAAAAGGACATTGCATCTTTGTATGCATGAACATTACGAAGACTGTCCGTGGCGGGAGCAGGCATTGTGGAATTATGATGCCAGACTGCAAATGCTTCATGGTTATTACACATGGGGAAATTATGATTTTGCAGTTCAATCTCTTGAACTTATGCGTAAATCCTGCAAAGACGGATTTTTGACTTTGACTGAACCTGGAAAATCTGTTATAACGATCCCGATGTTCACGCTTGCTTATATAGTGGCTTTACGGGACAGATTGCTTTACGGAGGATTCTGGGAAACGCTGGACAAACATCTTGAATGTGCGGAAGGTATTTTACGGAATGCTTTGAAAAACTGTGAAAACGGGTTGTATTTTGTAAATACAGAAAAACGTTTCTGGAACTTCTATGAATGGCGGGGCGAACTCGAAAGGTTAAATGAACGCATACAACTGCCGTGGAATTTATATCTATATGAAGCATTGAAAGCCTATGCAGAAATGTTGCGTTCCTGTAAAAAAAGCAATCAGGCTGAAGAATTTGAAAATCTTTATACAAATCTCGGAAAAAATATTGAATCTTTCTTCCGTGATGGTAATATTTATTCAATTCTTACTCCCGGTCAAGCGGAACATTCTTACAAACTTATGCAATATCTGATGCTTGCCAATAACCTTGTTCCTGAAAAACGCAAAGCAAATCTTTATGATGCAATTTTGTCAGGAAACCTGCTTGTAACCACCTCCGCCAATACTTATTTTCTCATGGAAGCACTTATGTCATGCAATGCAGATTCCAGAAAAGTGTGTTATAATGAACTGCTGAACGAATTCCGTCCCATGCTGTACAATGGAGCAACCTCGCTTTGGGAAACTTCAACCGGTGCGTCGGATATGGATGGCAGCGGCAGTCTCTGTCATGGTTGGAGTGCAGTTTCATTGACATTTACCGGACGTTATTTGTTGGGAGTTCAACCGCTGGAACCGGGATTTTCCGTCTGTCAGATAAAGATTTATCCTTCGCATTTTGACAGTGCCGCAGGGACAGTTCCGACTCCATTCGGCTCAATAGAAGTAAAATGGAGAAAACATTCTGATAATACTCTCTCGGTCGAAGTTGCTGCACCTGAAAAATGTGAACTTAAAACTGCAGAATATCCCGAATTTCCCGTACAAAAGTGGAACATAAAAAAGAAAGTTGAGATATTATAATGAAAGTTTCAAATCCGGAATTTAATCCGCTTATCGGAGCGTCTGTCGGAAGCGGTATTGAACCTTTGAAAGACTTTATCCGCCTCAAACTCGGCAATATTGTTTTAACTTCTCTTCCTGATACGGTCAAAGAAGCAGAAGAAGTTATGGACTTTTGCCGGGAAAATAAAATTTATATCATGTTGAGCGAAATCGTGCATCGCGGCAATCATAAACGCTGGAGTGCTCATTCCATGTCCAAAGATGAAATAGAATCTGTCATAAAAAGAGCAGGTAAATATTTCATCGGCCGCTATGTTATCGGTGAAGCCGGAGGTATTCTCTACTGGCCGAAATTCTATACCATCAACGGCGGGGTAGGAGAATATCGCAGCATAACTCCGTGTGACGGTGAAATTGCAGCCCGCAAGGCTTACGTTGATTATTTGAAAAGTGAGATCGAATTTGAGAAAAATGAGATTTGCAACTCTACATTTTTCAATGTTGAATCAAGCATTATTTTTTCCACTCAGACCGAAGCCGGTATCAACGGGCAATGTCTGGAACTTCTGCCGGGCGATCCGCTGATAACTCTCGCGGCTGTCCGCGGGGCTGCAAAATCCGCAGAGCAATTGTGGGGAGTACACATTGCTATGATGTGGTACGGCGGTATCAGACTTGATGAATTATGGCAGAAACGCTGGCGTAGTTCATTGTATCTCAGTTATCTTTCCGGTGCGGGATTCATTTATCCTGAATCTTCCCATTTTGAATATACCATAAAAGGTGAAAAAAATTATACTTTTTCCGCTCCGGAACTCAAACGTATGCGTAAAGAATTGCGTCAGTTGTACTGTTTTTCAAAAATTCATAACCGGCCGGATTGTGCACCGGAATCTCCTATCGCAATTATCCGTGGTGTTGATGACGGACATCCCGGGATTTGGAATCCTTATGCATGGGGACAATATGAAAAAGGCGAGGAATGGCAAAGTTCTGATGCAGAGAACGGCTGGCGTCTTTTTGATACATTTTTCAAGAGGCAGGACTTTTTCTTTGAACATAATACCGGAGATTATGATTTCAGCGGCAATCCGCCATGCGGACAACTTGATATTATTCCGGCTGACGGCGATTTTTCGTCTTACAAAATGTTATTTTTTGTTGGCATGAACCGTATGGATGATAAACTTTACAGTAAACTTGCAGAATATGTGAAAAAAGGCGGACATCTTATGATTGCTCTTTCGCATTTTGACTGTCAAACTGTCCGTGGCGGCGAATTGCAATTGTTCCGCAACGGGAATTTAAGTGAACTTTGCGGATTTAATGTTACAAGTAAAGGTATTAAAGATGTTCACGGCATATCTTTTATAAATCACAGTTCCGATGACCGTTATGATTTTCCATGCAAAACCGCTGACCGTGATCCGCTTTTCAACGGCAATGTAACCGGTATGCCAATAGAAATAACTGATCCTGAATTAAAAATCATTGCCGGACTTTCTGATAAACCTGATAATATTATTGAAAATATTGCAGCTCAACCGCTTCTTACCGAACATAAACTCGGCAAAGGAACAGTATTTACCATTACTGCATTGGAATCACCCGGCACACCGGGACTGCATAAATTCACAGACTGCCTTGTCTGGAAAGCAATAAAAGCACATACAGGAGAATTTGATTTCATTACTTCCGACCGTGTACGTTATGCGATTTATAATACCTCATCCGGAAAACAATTTTATCTGTATAATCTTGATCCTGATCTGACTCAAAGTGCAGTAATCATTTATAATAACAAACGTTATGCAGAAATACTGTTATCTCCGGGAAAATTCAAATGCGGTTATCTTTTTGATAACATTATTATAATTCCCGATGTTCCTGTATGTAATGCAGTTTACAATAACGGAGATGATATTACATTTATAAGTGACAGGCAAAATGCGGTTATTATAAATTCAACTGAAGAAACAAAATTCATAAAAATCAATAATAAAAATGTTGAACTTGCAGCAAACGAAAAGAAAAATATCGAACTGTCAGAAAATATTCCGCCGGAGCTGAAAGAATTTTTTGCTCCGGAGTTTCTTGAAGAACCGGAAATGACAATGAGCGATACTTCAACACCTTATTGATTTTTCAATAAAAGGAATATATTGTGAAAAAATTCAGTTTATATTTTATATTTTTTATTGTTTTATACGGAGGAAACATGATTGCAGAGACAATAAATATAAATTTCAGCAAAAATAAATGGCAGTCCGCAGAATGGCAGGAAGTTCGCAATCCCCGTTTCAATTATCCCGGGGTAATGATTCAGAAAGACGATCATATTGTAAACAAAACTCCGGATGTATCAGCAGAAGAAGTTTTTAAAAAACATTGTGTCGATGTTTTTGCTTCAATGGTTATGAAACGGAAATTTGAATCTGATATTATTACAATATCCTCTGAAATGAGTTTTGATTACAATATGGCACCTCTGATCGTAATAGCTGAAAATCTCGGAAAAAATGCAGAGGGTATTCCCGAATACCGGGAGCATTATGAAATTGTACTCTTCAATGAAGGAATAAATATCTGGCGTTATTCATATACTGACGGAAAACTGTCATGGGAACTTGCGGCATTTGTAAAACATGAATTTCTGCCGCAGAAACGTTATGAATTGAAGGTCAATATCAAAGATTTCAACAAATCACGTTTGATGACAGTTGAATGTGACGGTATTGAATTTGGCTTGCAGGATAAGGGGCTGCCAAAATCTTTTTATGCAGGGATAACCGGTTGCGAAGGCCGCAACCGTTTTTATAATTTCAAAGTCAATCTTGAACAGAAAAACCAAAAATAAAGGATATTATTATGAAACGTAAACGTTACGCAATAGTAGGAACAGGCGGTCGTGCCGATATGTATATTGCCGCGATTGCAACAACTTATAAAGATGTTGCCGAACTGGTCGGCTTCTGCGATATAAATCCATGCCGTATGGCTTATTACAATAATGAACTTCAAACTAAAGCGTACGGCTGTCATGGTGCTGTGCCAACTTATGCACCGCAAGACTTTGACCGTATGATTGCTGAAACAAAACCTGATACAGTCATAGTTACAGTACCAGACAGACTGCACCATGTTTACGGCTGTCGGGCAATGGAGCTGGGCTGTGATGTCATCAGTGAAAAGCCAATGACCACTGATTTTAAAAAATGTCAGGAAATCATCGACACCCAGAAACGCACAAACCGTAAATACACCGTAACTTTTAATTACCGTTACAGTCCACGCAACAGCCGTGTTAAAGAATTGCTGCAATCCGGTATCGCAGGTAAAATCACTTCAGTTCATTTTGAATGGCTTCTTGATACCAGTCACGGAGCGGACTATTTCCGCCGCTGGCACCGTGATAAAAAAAATTCCGGTGGCTTGATGATCCACAAAGCAACTCATCATTTCGATCTGATGAACTGGTGGCTTGATTCCGAGCCTGAAACAGTTTTTGGGATGGGAGACCTGAAATTTTACGGCAGATGCAATGCTGAAGAACGCGGGATGACAAATTTTTATTACCGTGCAAAAGGTTGCAAAGAAGCAGAAAATGATCCGTTTGCGCTTCATGTTTCTCCCGGCGACAGAGTGGACAAACTTTATTATCAAACAGAACACGCCGACGGCTATTTCCGTGATTTAAATCCGTTCAGTGACGGTATTTCCATTGAAGACAATATGAGCGTCATGGTGCGTTACAAAAATCAGGCGGTGATGACCTATAATCTTTGCGCCCATTGTCCGTGGGAAGGTTATCGTGCAGTTTTCAACGGGACAGAAGGCAGATTGGAATTTACAGTTGTTGAACAGGGATTTACCCGGGCAAATGAAGATATGTCCGTTTACGGGATGCGTGAATATGCCGCCGGAGATACTGACAGAAAGAAAATGGTTCCGGAAATACTTTTTCAGAAAATGTGGGAAAAACCTGAAGTCTTTTCATACATTGAAGGTAACGGCGGCCATGGCGGCGGTGATGAAAAATTGCTTGATGATATTTTTCTCGGAGTCAAAGATGATCCGCTCGGTCATGCTGCAGATTTCCGTGACGGAGCACAGTCAATACTAATAGGTATCGGAGCAAATATATCTTTTCAAACAGGCGAGCCGGTCAATGTTCAGAACTTGATAAAATTATAAAAGGATGGCTTTTATTATGAATGAAATGCTGGAACATTGCCGGAAACTTGCTTTGAACGTTCTCAAACCGTCAAAAAAGGATTTGGAACATGGGTTGGAGCTGCACAGGGCTTCTCTGGTCTGGGACGCTTACGGTTTTGCTCCGTCCGGGTGGGTACGTGATTCTGTACAGCAAGTCATACAGGACGGAGCAACCAATGATGAAGCAAATGATGAATTTGAATACGGCTATTTATATCGTGTATTAAATAATCCGCAACTCTGGCAGGAGGCAATGGAATGTTGGGAAATTGCCGGTGTTGACTGCATTTTTCAAAATTCAGGAGTTGAAAGTAATTCCGTCGGCGATTTGATAAAACGTTTGAGTTATTTTACTGCAATGGTCGATTATCATTCAAATGATTTGATGCGTGCAGTTTTTCCGCAAAAAGTCATTGAAGCAAAAAAACAACAGAAACACTCTCTTTATTTTACTACTAACGGAGTTCCGTTGACTGATAATTTGTTTTCAGCAGAAGAAGCGTTGCGTTATATCCGTATTTTTGCAAATTTCGGTGTCCGTATGATGCACATGACTTACAATCGCCGTAATCTGCTCGGAGACGGTTGTGCTGAACGTGCCGACGCCGGTTTAAGTGACCTCGGCAGAAAGGCAGTTGCGGAAATGAACCGTTACGGTATCATTCCGGATGTGGCTCACAGCGGGCAGCAGACAAGTTTTGAAACTGCACAATGTTCTAAACTTCCTGTTGTTGCAAGTCATACTGTCGTTGGAGGCTTGAGTTCCCATTACAGAGCCAAACGGGATGATGTAATGAAAGCAATTGCTGCAAGCGGAGGTTTTGTCGGAATTTGCTGTCATCCGCCATTTTTACGCGGCAGCGGCATGATAGATTCATTTCTGGATCACATTGATTATGCGGTTTCTTTGCTTGGAGCGGATCATGTGGCAATAGGTACGGATCATTACAATCCTGTTCATCCTGATGGCAAGATGCCTGATTTTGTCAAATCCCGCCGCATATTTGAGTCATTCTGGCCCGAACCGGAAGACAATTTTGAAATGACTGATGAAATGTATGATTGTGTAGCATGGACGAATTGGCCGCTTTTCACCGTCGGACTTGTCCAAAGAGGCTATTCTGATGATGATATACGCAAAATAATCGGCTTGAATGTCTTGAAAGTAACTGAAACTTCATGGCAGGGACGTGAAAAATTATACGATGAAGAATAAAAAGGAATATTTTTATGGCTGAAAAACTAATGCTTTGGAACAATTCCAAAAAATCTTATATAAAACCTTTTCTACTGAATGACGGTCAAGCGCATCCTGCTGTACTGATTATTCCCGGAGGCGGTTATCAATGCGTTTGTGAACCGGCGGAGGGAGAACCGATAGCGACAATGTTCAATAAACTCGGATTGCACGCTTTTGTACTGGTTTATCGTGTTTATCCTGATATATTTCCTGCTCCTCAACAGGATGCAATGCGTGCCATGAAAATAATCCGAACCAATGCCGGAAAATGGAATATAAATGCAAACGCTGTCGGAGTTTGCGGTTTTTCCGCCGGCGGACATCTTGGTGCTTCACTCGGAACATCTATTACAGAACATGTTGATGCTTCGAATAATGATGAATTTGACAAAGCAAGTCACAGACCTGATTTTATGATATTGTGCTATGGGGTTCTCTCATTCCGTGATGATCTTGCTTCAGATTCAGAGAGTGCCCAACATCTGCTCGGTCATGAAAAAGCGGCAAATATTAAACTTGAATATTCACCGGATTTCTGTGTTACAGAAAAAACGCCTCCCTGTTTTATCTGGCATACAGTCAAAGATCAAATGGTAGATTACAAATGCAGTATATATTTTGCTCAATCACTGGCGGCAAAAAATATTCCATTTGAACTGCATTTGTTTCCGTTCGGAGTTCATGGGATGCTTCAGGGACTTGATACTCCTGATATTTCAATATGGCCGGAACTTGCCTGCAAGTTCATTGCTGTTCATAGCGGAGAAATAAAAATTGATTCAGATTGCTACACTCATG
>JAFVUZ010000041.1 GCA_017502435.1 Lentisphaeria bacterium | reverse complement strand
TCGTTTTTCCTCCCGGCCAGAATCTGAGCTCAGGCGAGAATCCATATACATTCGTATGGGCCCCCTCAATTTTTTTATTATCAGTCAATGTTTAGTACAGAGCCATTTTTAATTAATGTTATTGCTTCTGATATAACTTATAATAGTTCAAAAAAATTTCAAATCATATGTCATAAAATTTCCTTTTATTTCATCTATTTTTTTACTATTTTATACTTTTCATTTGATTTTCAGTGAAAGGAAGCTATATTTACATATAACCGGAATCAATTTTTTACTTGGAAAAATTACAAAACATGAAATCTTTTAAACTTTGGAACGGGAAAAAAATTCATGTCCCGTCAATTCAACTGCCGAAAATCATTACTCATTCTATTGTTCATAAATCTGCCGCTCCGTATCAATTTTTGCTCGGAGCTGATATCATAAATTTCAACGACAGATTATTATGCAGCTGGGGTGCCAGCCGTAAAAGTGAAAATGACCGTTATTCTGTCATGAATGCCGCCAGTTCTGCCGACGGAATAAACTGGGATGATTATTTCAGAATCTCCCCCCCGAACTGCAAAGGCAGAGGATACAGCCATGGCGTACTTTTTAATGAGAACAGCAGACTTTGTGCATATATTCCATGTGCGAAATTCAATATCGGAACTTATGATGATTTACATACGATAAAAGTTGTATATGACAATTCCCAATGGGTTTCTGAAGGAATTGTAATTCCGGAACATTTCTGGCCCATGACCGCTCCACAGCAAACTCCATCCGGTACACTTCTCATGCCGGGAATTATTATCAATGAACGCGGTGCGATGCCTGCAATCGCCCGCCGGATTTCAATTTCTCCCGAAAAATGGCAGATTTCAATTATCAATGTTCCCGGCAGCAAAAGAGTTTGGGGGGAAGGCGGTCTGCTTATTTCCGACAACAAAATTCTTTATATTTTCCGCAACTCATGGGGTGCAAAAAATGTCGCATGTGTATCTTTAAGCAATGATGACGGCAGAACATGGAGCGCTTGCACTCCGACAAATTTTCTGATGTCACAAGCAAAACCATGCTGCGGCACACTCCCGGACCGCAGAAACTACATAGTATGCAATATGCCTTGCGAAAATTACAGAGACAGAGACACTATGGTTCTGGCATTATCTCCGGCAAATTCATGGCTTTTTGACAAATTATGGATAATACGGCACGGTGCATCTCCGCAAAATCGTGCCGCCGGCAGAGACAAAGGTTCCCAATGGGCATACCCACAAGCATGTGTAAAAAACGGAATTCTTCATATCGTTTATTCTTCTGCCAAAGAAGATTGCGTTATGAGTTCAATTCCAATTACTGCTTTGGATTGAATTCAAATGAACTTTTTATGATATTTTCAATAAAATCTCTTGATTTTTCCGCAAACAGTTGTAAATTACAATGTTTTATTTTATACACTGTAAAATGTACAATTTTAAAATAAAGGATTTGAAATGTCAAACAAATATGCTTTTCTCGAAAATATCGAGAATGTCCCCAGCAATTTGATCAAAGGATTGCAAGCTGTGCAGGGACAGGAAGGTTATGTTTCTGATGAGGCAATCGAAGCCGTCGGCAAATATTTCAATATCGCCCCCGTCGAAGTTGAGGGTGTCCTCTCTTTTTACGCCCAGTTCAAACGTATCAAGCCGGGTAAATATAAAATTGCCATTTGCGACGGTACAGCCTGCCATATCAAAGGTTCAGTCCAGATCCAGCAGTGGATTTCCGATGCTCTCGGCATTAAACCCGGCGAAACCGATGCCAACGGTATTTTTTCACTCGAAACTGTCGCCTGTCTCGGCTGCTGCAGTCTCGCCCCCGTCATGAGCATCAACGGACGTGTTTACGGTAAACTCGACCGCAAAAATACGGTCAAAATCCTCAAGGAGTATGCGGCAAAATGAGTAAATCCATTGAAAAAATCCGTCTCGGCATGGCTTCTTGCGGTATCGCCGCAGGAGCAACTGCCGTCCTCGAACTTCTCAAAGCAAAAACCGATCTCCCAATCGAAGAGACCGGATGTATCGGTCACTGCTACGCCGAACCTATTGCCGAAGTTATCTACACTGACGGCTCAAGCCAGTATTTCGGCAACCTCAAAGCCGAAGATGCCTATATCGACTCCATTCTGAACGGCACCGACTTTGCAAAATTCAACATTCATGAAGGCAGAAAATCCAAAGAACTCGTCAAAGTTCTCGCTCTCGCAGGCAAAATCAACCCCGTTTCTTTTGAAGATTACTGTGCAAACGGCGGCTATGAGGGCCTCAAAAAAGCACTCTCCATGAAACCTGAAGATGTCGTAAATGAAGTCAAACTTTCAGGTCTTCGCGGACGCGGAGGCGGTGGCTTCCCGACCGGTATGAAATGGAGTTTCCTCGCCGCCAAACCCAATGCAGAAAAAATCCTCATCTGCAACGCTGACGAAGGCGACCCCGGGGCATTTATGGACCGCTCTCTCATGGAAAGTGTTCCCCATCAGATGCTTGAAGGTATGCTGATTGCCGCTTATGCAACCGGTGCAACTAAACTTTTCATCTACTGCCGTGCTGAATATCCGCTCGCAATCAAGCATCTCAAAATCGCCATCGCTCAGATTTATGAACACAAGCTCAATGTCGTAAACAAAAAAGAACTTGAAATCATTATCAAAGAAGGTGCCGGTGCTTTTGTCTGCGGTGAAGAAACCGCCCTCATTCACTCTCTTGAAGGCAAACGCGGAACTCCCCGTTTCCGTCCCCCCTTCCCGACCGACAGCGGCTGGATGGGACATCCGACCATGATCAACAATGTCGAAACTTTCGGCAACGTTCCGCTCATTCTCCGTGAAGGTGCAGCAAAATACGCTTCCGTAGGTACTGAAGGCAGCAAAGGTACAAAACTTTTCGCACTTGCCGGCGACCTTAAATATCCCGGTCTCGTCGAAGTTCCGATGGGTATTACTCTGGCTGAAATCGTTTTTGACATCGGCGGAGCCGATCCTGCAAAAGTCAAAGCAGTTCAGACCGGCGGGCCCTCCGGCGGCTGTATTCCGATTGAACTTTTCAACACTCCCGTTGATTATGATTCGCTGAAAACTCTCGGGGCCATCATGGGGTCCGGAGGTATGATCGTCATTAGTGATGAACGCTGTATGGTCGAAACTGCCCGCTACTTCCTCGATTTCACCCACCGTGAAAGCTGCGGCAAATGCACTTTCTGCCGTGTCGGCACAAAACGTATGTTTGAAACTTTGACCCGCATTACCGAAGGCAACGGCGAAGAAGCAGACCTCGATTTCCTCGTCGATCTCGGCAACAAGGTCAAAAAAGGTGCTCTCTGCGGTCTCGGACAGACTGCTCCCAATCCCGTACTTGCCACCATGCGTTACTTCCGCAATGAATACGAAGATCACGTCATCAACAAACAGTGCAAAGCCTTGAAATGCACCTCGCTCGTTGACGTTTTCCTCGATCAGTCCAAGTGCGTAAAATGTAAACTCTGCATCAAAAATTGCCCAGTTCAGGCGATTTCTGACGATTTCGTTGTCGATACCGCAAAATGCACCAAGTGCAACAGCTGTATTGATATGTGTCCAAAAAAGGCAATCCGCCGAGTTCCCAAAGGTCAGAAAAATTAAGGTGTAAAAAATGTCAGTTGAATTTAAAATAGATGGAAAAACCGTCATTGCCGAAAACGGCGAAACCATTCTTCAGGCCGCCGCACGCAACGGAATCGCCATTCCGAGTCTGTGCCGCAACCAGAAAATCAGCCATACCACCAGCTGTTTCGTCTGCGTAGTCAAAGACTGCAAAACCGGCCGTTTTCTCCCCTCATGTTCCGCCTGCCCCGCCAACGGTCAGGAAATCGAATCAGATACAGCAGAAGTTTTCGATATGCGTCAAACCGCATTGAATCTGCTTCTCTCCGAACATACCGGCGACTGCGAAGCCCCATGTACAGTTGCCTGCCCCGCTCATGCCGCCGTTGAAGAATACGTTCAAGCCGGCAAAAGAGGCGATTTCCTTGAATCTCTGAAAATTATCAAGAAACGTATTCCGCTGCCCATGACCATAGGTCGTGTATGCCCCCGCTTCTGCGAGAAAAACTGCCGCAAAAATATCACCGGTTCTCCAGTTGCCATCAACGATTTCAAACGTCTGGCTGCCGATATGTATTATGACAGTTACATGGAGGAAATCGCGCCTGAAACAGGCAAAAAAGTCGCCATCGTCGGTGCAGGTCCTGCCGGTACTTCTGCCGCATATTTCCTCCGTTTGAAAGGTATTGACGTCACACTTTTTGAAGCCATGCCGGCAGCCGGAGGTATGACCCGTTACGGCATTCCCGAATACCGTCTGCCCAAAGCGATCCTCGACCGTGAACTTGCTCACTTTGAAAAAATGGGTATCAAATTTGTTTTCGGCAAAAAACTCGGTGAAAACCTCTCTCTTGCCGACCTCGAAAAAGATTTCGACGCTGTTGCTCTCACCATCGGATGCTGGAAAGGTTCATCCATGCGTTGCGAAGGCGAAGAATTTGTTACCCAGGGTATTGAATTTCTCCGCAAAGTCGCACTCAATAACGCTTCCGGAGACAATCCCGGCAAAGTCATCGTCGTCGGCGGCGGCAATACTGCCATGGACTGTGTCCGTACCGCCGTCCGCCTCGGGTCTCCGGACGTAAACTGTTTCTACCGCCGTACCGAAGCTGAAATGCCCGCCGAAAAACTCGAAATCCATGAAGCAAAAGAAGAAGGAGTCAAGTTCACCTTCCTCGTCGCTCCCGTCAAAGTCGAAAAACGCGGCTCAAAACTTGTCATGACCTGTCAGAAAATGGAACTTGGAGAACCCGATGCTTCCGGCCGCCGCAAACCGGTCGTCATTCCCAACTCCGATTTTGAAGTCGAAGCCGATACAATTATCGGTGCAATCGGTCAGGGAACTGCCGCTCCCGCAGGTCTTGAAGTTGACAAACGCGGCAATCTGAGTGCCAGAGTCAGCGAAAAAGTTTTCGCCGCCGGTGACTGTGTTTCCGGTGCCGCAACCGTCGTTGAAGCTGTCGGAGCCGCCCGGTTGATGGCTGAAGACATGGCAGATTTCCTGCTAAATGCAAAAGAAGAAGTCCCCCACCCGATTTTCGTTTCCAGAGGTCACTGGGCAAGCATGAAAAAGGACGACATCGTTTATGTCAATCCCTCATGCTCCGAAGAACCCCGTGTCGCCATGGATAATATTTCCCTCGACAAACGTACTTCAACTTTCGAAGAAGTCAGCCGCACTCTGAGTCAGGAAGCCATGAAAAAAGAAGGCGAACGCTGCATCCAGTGTTCCTGCAGTGCCAAATCCGACTGCTTCCTCCGCAAACACGCTCAAACCTATAAATGCGATCCCGAAGCCATCCGCGGCGAAAAACTCCCCGCATCTTACGACTCCCGCCATCCCGTAATCATTCAGGACCGCGGCAAATGTATCAAATGCGGAACCTGCGTCAAAATCTGTAAAGAAGTTATCAATCAAAACCTTCTTTCCACTAAAAAACGCGGCTTCTTCACCACCGTCGGCACCGTCTTTGATAAAGGTTTCCCAACTTCTTGCAAAGACTGCCTCGCCTGCGTAAATGAATGCCCCGTCGGCGCTCTGGATATTAAGAAGAAGTAATAAGTTTAAAAGGGAAGGAAAAACTTTTTTCTTGATTAAAAGAAAAAAGATTTTTCCTTCCCTTAAACCCATCCTTTTCAAAAAAGAAAAGTGTATTTATATTTTCGGTATGCAACCCGTAATATGTTCAGCAAACAAACGGGATTTGCCAATGCGTCAGCAAAACAAAAAGGCGGGTGGAACACCTCCTTTTCAAAAAAGAAAAGTGTAATTATCTTTTCATAATGCGAGCTCTGTCATTTCGGCAGAGTTTTTTTATTAACCTCCCTACCCTCCTTAATTTCCTTAAACTCCTTATCCTCCCCCCACAAAAAAATGCTCCCCTCCGGGAGCATTTTTTTCAATCAATATTCTTTAATCAATAAGTTCTTCAATGGAAATAATTTTTATTCTATTATCATTGCCGCGTCTGAGTTTAGCGAGCAGACGGACTTCAGAAACGATTTGGTCGGCGCCATGTTCATAAGTACCGAGCGTACCGGCACCGTCACGATCCTTGATTTTCTGTGCAACAACAATAACCTGAATAAATTCCGGATAATCTTCAGTCTTGCACAGCGGCAGGATTTTACCGATAATGATTTGTTTTTCACGATCAGACAATGCATTTCCTGTTATATTAGATGTTGTAGCAGGAATGCTATTTACAGCTACGAGAGATGCATTAAAGACTGCAATAAAACCAGAACGAGACTTGAAAAACTCCCTATTTTGACGAATATTATAAGAAATTTTTCTTGCCAAATTTTCCGCTTGCGTTGCATCTAAAATATATTGCGGAGTTGGGTTTGCAGCTGTAACATCACCCCTGATGTTACTCAACAAACTACGCCAAACAGCGACACTGCGTGTATTGATATCAATCAACTGCGGATTTGCATCAACCATAGTTGTAATCTGGTCCAGCAACCCGCCGTCCGCCAATGGGGTAGGATTACTTGCAGGTGCAGCAGTTACCGAAATATCATTCACAGTCCCGTTGATACTATTTGTATCTGTCGCTCCGACAGAATGAATTTGCAAAGTTTCTCCCGGTCGACCTCTGGAAATCAATCCCAAATCCGCCAGTGTAATATTGCTGTAAATTGCAGGAGTTGAATTAAAATCTGCTGCAATCTGCCGCAATCTTGCTACATTTTCTATCAATAACAACTGTCCCCCGGTGGCAGAACTATAAAAGTAATTTGAATTTCTCTGTCCAATATTAGTCGTCGTTGTTGTATCACTAATTGCCCAATTAGTACTTTGTCCATCCAAATTATTAAAAGGATCATTAATTTGATAAGATATGACATTATTAGTAGTTCCAGTCAATGCAGTCCCCGCACTGTTATTACTGTTTAAAGGCTGACTTGATATAGTTGCCTGCTCAGCCGCGTTCGATGACAAACGAATATCTTTTACAAAATCAACAACGTTCCCACCTTGAGAAAATGTAATATACGCATTTGATATTCCAGTTATTCTTGCTCTCAAGGCACATGTCCCCGTACACTCCATAGGATTAGAATTACTATAGCTCATGCTATTATGAGTATAAGTGCCTGATTGACCATAATAAATCGTATCATGCGTAGGCAATGTTCCTGAGGAAGGAGAAAAAGAACTCCATATTCCACTTGAAGTCATAGTAAAAGGAATCTCTGCAGTCACAGAACCATTACTAATTGTGCCACCGCTATTATTAGTAATAGAAAACTCAACTGTTACAGTTCCAGAAAAAGTAACAGTATCAGTATTAGCCGGAGCTCTGCCAAAAATATCATACAATTCAAATGATGAATTTATTGTAACATTAGGATTTCTTATTTCAGTACTAAGAATTTGATTTGTAACCGGATCTATATCAACACTAACATCTGCCGTCAAATTTGATAAACTCAATGTAAATTCATTGATATACGGAGTCAGACGGTTACCTGTATATGTAGTATTCATCGGATTGTCTGCATCATAGCCGACAACATTATCTGAAGTACGGAAAAACTCAATGATATTTGCGGCGATTTGATTTCGGACAGTTGCATCACTGTCAATTTTGTTCAAATACGGAACTTCAGACTGCAATCCACTAACAGATGTCGGAAGATTTATTGTCCCTGTAGAAGTTAACAAATTATGCATAAGCCTTGTTGTATAAGGATTTCCCTGCCGGAAATTCGTATTCAAATTTGAATTTGAAGTCAATGGCTCAACCATATTAAAAACTTCAAATGTCGAATCTGCAATCTGATTAGCAGAAAGAGAACTGTGTTGTTCGCTGGCTCTCAATATCAAATCAAACGCTTGAGAAGACTTAAAAAACTGTTCTCCGTTTTCATACCTCAAAGTATCATACGAATAACGGATCAACGGCATAAAATAATCACTGGCAAATTCAGAATCAAATCTGCCGATTTTATCCGAGAGATTTGAAGATATTGAAGAGCCTGATGCACTCGCAGTTCCAATAAATGCACGCCTTGAGAACTTGCCCATATCCGGCAGAACAGCATACAAATAACGCCCTATAATCGGATCATTTGAATTATTCCCCTGTCTGACATACTGCCACTGCGGCTGACGAAGAATTATTTCCTGCTGCGTTACTGCATTACTTTTGTTTTCATTAAAATCGTAATAACGGGATGAGACTTGATGAGCCAGTGGATACTTGTACACATACAAATCTGCACCATTTTTCAGCCCATAAGTCCTATTGTTATTATTAAAATTAACAGCACTGGAACCATTCAGAATAAAATCGTCATTTCTGTGCACAAAAATATCTTCCATACCGGAAAATTCAGGATCATTAGCATTTGCAGGAAATGAAGAAAGAACGCTTGTATTATTATCGTATTTGCTGACAATATTATCAAACCGGTAAATCCCTGAATCAAAAAAATTCGCATTTGACAACGCCTGTATTTGATACTGCATAGCGGCAATAGAACGATTCAATGCGCTCATCGCTATACTTTTTGCCTCTGTTCTATCTGCATTAGTTGAAGCGACTTTGCGTTCGATCAACGCATTAGTCACAAATCCCATTACCAAAACTAATAACAACGCCGCAAAGCCCAAAGCCAGCAGCAATGCTGCACCTTTTTCATTTTTTCTGTATTCCATATTATCACGCTCCTATTTCAAATCACTGAC
The DNA here is from genome assembly GCA_017502435.1 of Lentisphaeria bacterium. Taxonomy (GTDB): domain Bacteria; phylum Verrucomicrobiota; class Lentisphaeria; order Victivallales; family Victivallaceae; genus RGIG5270. The sequence continues at coordinate 33,483 of JAFVUZ010000041.1, read as the reverse complement.
CACGGGGCAATGTAAACATTCTGGTAAAAGTAAATCCATGCTCACGGAAATAATCATTGCGGTTTACAGCTGCGCCGGACAGAGGCAATGTACGCCAAACAGCATAATCCTCATCACTGCCGAACATTCTTAATCTGACAATGACAAATGCAGGACGCGGGAGGTTTGAACCGATGCTTACTGCTGAAAAATTATTACTGAGCATCTGAACATTAAACTCTATTACATTATCTAATATAACATCACGTAAAAGATTTCCGTTCAAATTATTATACTCAATACCTATCGTTCCATGATCAGTTGCAGGAGTAGCCGTCGGGGTCGCCGGCGGTGCAATCAAATTCAATTCAAGTACTCTGACTTTCCGGATATTTTCATCCAAAAAAGTGTTTATCGGAATAGATACAGAACTGCCATTAACAACTCTATTTATATTACGCGAAGATGTAGGTGGAGATGCCGTAGCATGAAAAGGAAAACGATACGGCAAAATACCATTGAATGAAAATTCATCATATGAATAATTATCTGATGAATATGTATGTTGTGCCAAAGAAAAATTTTCCGTATGAGACGTGTTCAACGCTTTATCCATCAAATCAAACAGAATACGACTGTCGGCATACGCTCTTGCCCGCTTTTCTGCCAGATTCCATGAACGCTGTGCGGTATTCAGAAACTGCATCAGAACCGCAACCAATATTGCAAAAATACCGAATGCAACGGTTACTTCCATCAAAGTGAATTTCAATTGTCTGATTTTTTTCATATAAATTCAACTCACCTTCTGAAATAATCAAATTTATAGTAACGATGTTCCTGATTATCAAAAGAAGCATCCGCCGGATAACTTATACGCATAACAAGAGTAATAACATAAGGATCTGTCGTATTAGAACCTGAAATAACAGAGTTATTAAAAATTGTGCTGATATTTCCAGTGGTTGGAGTTCCTGAAACAACATTTTGCGGAACAAAAATATTACCTCCGAGATTTTCCTTCCAAATCTGAACAACAGCAGAAAAATCAGTTACACGCATTGAAGTGTTACCTAAATCTCCGGAATAAAATTCAACACGGTAAGTCCCATTTTCATTTGAAGAATTACGGTAAACCTCAAAAGGCGGATTCGGCATATTGAAAATGCCATTATTTAATGCCAGAACCGATGCAACAGAAGGTGCATTTACAGCAGTATAAACAGCAGTATCAGAAAAAGGAGGATTTGAACCGCTGTACAAATCACTTAAATTTGTAGCATTATTATAACGGTTGTCAATATATGCTTTCATGATTTCTGCGACAGTTGCAACAGAGTTGTCTGCAACAGAATTTTTGCTTGCTTTCAACGCTACCGGCAGAACTCCCATAAGCGAAACTATAGCGATAGAAACTACCGCCAGCGCAAGGACGATTTCAACCATATTAAAGTATTTTTTATTACAGGTAAGCATCTTCATAATATCTCACCCTCCCTGTAAATCTGTTATACAAAAATCCACTTGAATTAAACGGACGTCCCCGATAATTTGTCACTGATGTATTTGTATTAGGTCTTGTTGCATGAAGATTACCATTTGAATCAACATACCCCTCTGTTAAAAACACATTTATATTAAAACCTGGAGCTCTTACCGTTCCATCTGGATTGAATTCTATAGCAACCATATGTGAGTTATTGATAGTATTGGCGCCTGATGAAAATTGAAATGCCCTTGAAAATTCTCTGCGAAGTTTTGTCCCCAATCTGGCAATATCAGCATCACTGTCGCCTTCAAGTTCATGAATACTGCGAACAGCATTTGAACTGCTATTATCATTAAGCCAACTATTCAAAACAGAGAGATTATTTGTTGAATATAATATCCGCATTGAATTGTTTTCTGAAAAATACTCATCATTAGTTGAAGCAGAGGAATTTCCCGGAGTATAACTCGCCTCATCGGTCATTAAGGAAATAATAACTCCAGATGGTAATCTCTGCCACTTGAAATTACTGTTCCGTTCTGAACCAAAATCAAAACTTCCGTTTTTTTCATAAACCAACATCCCATATGAAGCATTTGAATAATTTGAACGGATATTTGAAGTATCACCTGTACTGTTATCAGGGCGACGACACGGGAAAAGCAATACAACTTTGCAGCCGCTGACGATGGCTTCGGCACGGGCTTGCTGAAATGCGGTTGCAAGCTGTTTTGCCGCACGCATAGTCTTGTTTCCATTGACAAGGTTATTGAATCCCGGCAGTGCTATCGCCATCACCACCGCAAGGATGATGATAACCACCAGAATTTCAGTCAATGTATAATTGTTCCGTTTATTTTTCATCAGTTTTCCAAAGTTATATCATCTTCATTGTTTGCCGTAACAGCACTGTATCTTGAATTTTGATCCTGCATATCAGGACCGATAGAATAAACATAAAACGGTTTGGTAACAGTTACATTGGAACCACTCCCCCCCTGAATTTCAATTTCTCCATTATAGTCATGGTCAATATAAATAACATATTCACTTCCCCACGGGTCAAGCCAGCCGAGATATTCTGTCACACCATGAGAGTTCGGAGCAGTATCATCTTTATGTTTTCTTTTGTCCAACATGCGAATACCGCGATGATTGAACTGCGGAGTACGAGAACTTCCGGTAGCAGTATGCATAGGATCAATAAATTCACGCATCAAACGCACATAAGCATCGGAAGGATCAGTCCCATTGTCACGCATTGCTTTTGTAGTAATATTTCCGCTGTGACGGGTATTGACCAATCCCGTCGAAGTATTCGCAAGAAACGAGCTTCCGGTTGACGGAGAAATCAAATTTCTAAAATTTGAATATGTACTTTGCACCTGCTGCAAGGCGGCGGTGATTGAAGCAATATCGCTCTTGGCTCTGGTTATCTGCATTTTTTTACGGACACTGCTGATTGCCGGGAAAGCAATCATTGCCAAAATCATTATAATACCGATAACAACCAGTAATTCAGTTAATGTAAATTTTTTCTGTCTCATTTCTCATCTCCTTATATTATGCTTATTCAGCTCTGATTACAGTACCTTTTTCTTCTTCATCAGTATTATTTCCGAAAATAATCTCCTGTTCTGCAGAAGATAATCCGTATTTATTTGCAGAATCGGTATATTGAACCTGATACTTGCCATAAGAATACAATGTATAACGTGTTCCATTGGCATCAGTAAAATACTGAATCGGCTCATCCCAAGCATCAACAATATAATGAACTCCATTGATTTCTTTTGTCGGCAGTTTTGTCAAATCACAAGTTTTAAGGAAATCTTTTCTATATTTTTCCGCACCGGTAGGATTGTTCGGGTTCAAAGTAAACGAAGCACGTGGACTTGCAACTCCATCCATTATCAAATCATAACGCAAACGGGCCCCGGCAGTAAATTCACTCGCATTGTTGACTTTATAATATCCGTATTTTGCCTTACAATCCTCCAAAGCAAGCTGCAGCTGCTTGATTATCGCTTCTGTTCTGATACGGCGGTTGCGGTCAGAAACATGCCCGGAAACCTGAATTATTATCAAAGAGATTATGCCGATAATAATAACTACACTCAAAATCTCAATCAATGTGTAATTTTTTTTACGCATTTTTGCACCTCAATTAAGTTCATTTTTCTACCTTCAAGCATATTATATAACACTTTTAACAAAAATGCAAGAGGAATTTGTTATTTTTTTTGAAAAAATAACGCAAATCAAGCAATAAAACAAAAAAACTCCGCCATTTGAGACAGAGGGCGTTCCCTTGTCTCGCCATAGCCTTGGGCGACGGCGGAACCCGCCTTTTTATTTTGCTGTCGCATTGGCAAACCACCATATAAAAAACTCTGCCATTCACGACAGAGCTCGCATTACGAAAATAAAAGTATTTAAGAGTTTTTTGAAAAAGATGAGAGGGTGCAGGGGGAGAAGAAAAAACTTTTTTGCAAAAAAGTTTTTCTCTCCTCCTCCTGCAATATCCTATCCCCTCCTCTTTTCTTTACAAATTAAAAAATCCTTTGGGACCGTCGTATGCCATAATTTTGGCAAGATTGAGGGCGACGGATTCGGGCATTTGACCTTTTTCGACCATGGCACCGAGAACAGTTGAAAGAACACGGCGGAACATTTCGAAGCGGGAACCGTAACTCAAAAGTTTGCGGGAGTCGGAAACCATACCGGCAAAAACACTGAAAACATCAACACTGCCGATATATTCGAGCTGACGTTTCATCCCGATCGGGGTATCAAGCAGCCACCAGGCAGAACCGAGACGCACCATTGTTCCGAAAGCACGGCTGAGAGTTGCCAGTGTTGCCTGCTGCGAAGGATCAAGACAGTACAGCACAACTTTTGCCTTGTTGTCAAGATGGTTGAGGAAACCGAGCAAACCCGGCAGCTGATCCTGATATGAATAGGAAATATCACCGCCGACATCGGGACCGAGAGCATCAAACAAACTGTAACGGACATCGCGGACAGCTCCGAGATGGAGTTGTGTTACCCAGTTTGTCTTGCTGTTCCATTCGCCGAATTTGAGCATGAGAACGCCCATGAAATTGTTGATTTCTTCTGTGGTAAGAGCTTTGCCTTTGAGAGCTTTTTTGAAAGTTTTGGCGGCAAGTTTTTCGTCAGTATCTGCACCGACGGCAATTTCGAGACCGTGGTCGCTGGCACGGCAGTTATGACTGTCAAAGTAATCGTGAGATTTTTTAAGGCATTCAAGCAGAACGTCAAGAGATTTGATTTCGGTATCAAAACGTTTGCCGAGTTTTTCAATATAAGCCTTCCAGTCAGCGGCAAAAATTTTCATTGCTTTGTCGGGACGCCAGGTCGGACGGATCAACAATTTACCGGCTTGAGCGTTGACTGCGGCGTGTTCCTCCAGCAAATCAGCGGGATCGTCAGTTGAACACATGACTTCAACATTCAAGCGTTCAAGCAAAGCCAGCGGACGGCTGGATTCTCTGGCAAGAATTTCATTGCCTTTGTTCCAGATTTCTTCGCCGGTAGTGCCGTCAAGCACAAGATCAATGCCGAGGAAACGCAAATCCAGATGAATCCATTCATAAACCGGATTGCCTGCAATAAGCGGAAAAGCCTCTGCAAGTTTCATGAATTTATCATGATTTGAAGCGGAACCGGTAATAAATTCTTCGTCGATTCCGCATTTACGCATGGTCTCCCATACATAGTGATCTGTTGCGGCAAAAAGCTGCCACATATCACTGTAACATTCATTCTTCATCAATGACTTAACGTCAGCGTGATTGTGAGCGTCAACTACCGGCAAATTTTTGATTGAAGCAAAAATTGTCTTTGCAGTTGCATTTTCCAGCAAATAATTTTCATCGAGAAACATTACAGATTTCCTTATTGTTAAAAATTGACATTTTGGGAAAGCGTCTTTTTTTGTCATGGGGGCTGACTGCGCCCCCCTGACGATCCCCCGCAGCCTGAAGGCGTAATTTTATTTCAGAACTCATGGGCTGACTGCGCCCCCCTGACGATCCCCCGCAGCCGGGTACGACCCGGTGCGATTTTTATTTTACTGCCGCATATGACGTGCTGCAGTGTGAGGTTGGGCTTTTTTTTCGGCGGAATGTTCGTTTTGTCCTCCTTCTTTTTTGAAGAATGACAAAACAAATCTTCCGCCGGATTCGTCACAATTGGGGTATTGCCATTCGTTGCTTATGCAACTCATTATACCCCAAGCCCCTCAATTTTTTTCAATCAATATCATTTTTCATGCTTTTGATTTTTGCATCAGCAAAAAACGAAAGCATATTACAAAAAGGTTTGGAAAAAGATGATCCTCCTTCGCTAAAGCTTCGGCGGGATAAAGGGGGAATAAAGCTTACGGCTTTCTTTGTCTTACTTTCTTTTTGAAAAGAAAGTAATGGAAATGGCTTTCTTTTGTTTTACTTTTCTTTCACCTGGAAAGAAAAGTAAATTTCTTCTCCCCCTGCAATTAATATATCTCTAAATTAAAGCATCATAATTCCGAAAACAAGTGTGAACAGAGCAACTGTTTCAACAATACCGAGAATCATCAGATAGTTGGCAAAACCTTTATCTGTTTCACCGAAAGCATCTGCGGCACAGGCACCGGCTTTGCCCTGAAGCAGAGCGGAAGCAAGGAATCCGATACCGGCAAAAAGTCCCATCAGAGCATACATCAGACAGGGAGCATTGGCTTCTGCGACTTTGCCCTTGATCAAAACCATCAGAACCATGGCATAAATGGTCTGTGACAAAGGGGCACCGGCAAGAACCATCAGCAGGAAGGGAGCCTGTTTATTCTGTGCATAACGTTTTTTCCATGCACCGATAGCTGCCATACCGGCAATACCGCAACCGAGTGCTGATCCGACTGCTCCGAGTGCAACGCTCAAATAACCGCTTGCATTCGCCAACTGAGACATGATTTCCTGATTCATTTTTTTCTCCTTTATTTTATCAGTTTAATCTTTTATGTTGATTTCTGTTTTTTCACGTTCAGCGAAAGGTTTGTAGGCAAACCCCGCCCACTGCAAACCGACATGATTTGAAAATTCCAGAGTATTGAGACGGACTCCGTGAACCAGCACTGACAATATCGCAAGTGCAATATTGAGTGAGTGCCCGAGCAGAAGTATCACAAGACCTGCAATTATGCCGATCAGACCGGTTTTCATAACATTTTCTGCCATCATATTGAAGCTGAAAGCCAAATAATAACTTGCCATTCCTACCGCAAACAAACGGATGTAAGAGAGCAAGTCAACAAAACTGTTGATGATATTTGACGGAAAACCGAAAATACTTCCGGCATCTTTCCAGTCAACTTCACAAATTGCAATCAGCAGAATACCGACTGCATAAAAATAAATCATTATCGAAGGATATTCTCCCGGTTCGACCAGCATTTTGTCAACCAGAATAAAATTGCCCATCATCACCAATACCCAGCCGAGTTGAGCCCCGACATTACGCCATTTCATATTGATCACGGCACGCCAGAAATGACCGACACAAATCTGCACAAATCCGAGGAAGAAACAGACCAGCTGAGTATTTTTGTCCTTGATCGCAGCTTCTGTAAGATGCGGAATCCCCGGCAGCATGGCAGTACCGAAATAATTTCCGGTGGCTGCCCCCCAGGCAACGGCGGCACAACTCAAAATCAGCACCAGTTTGAAAACTGCCTTGAGAGACGGATTGTTTCTGTTTTTCAGAAATCCGAGCAGACTGATAATGAAAAATATCATTCCGTATCCGGCATCTCCGATAAGAATACCGAAAAACAGAGTGAAAAATATCATCACCGCACCCGAAACATCCAACTCATTATAACCGGGTGAAATTGCCAGAAAGTCAAACAACGGTTTTATTGTCTTCACCCATTTTGGAACTTTAAGCAGAGTCGGCACAGCTTCTTTGTCAGCATCCGCATCCTCAATCAGCACCCCCCATCCGGATTCAGAAGCAAGTTTCTGCAATTCTTCAACATCCGGTGACGGTACAAACCCCTGCAGCACAACGATTTCTCCGAAATCCGCCATTGCATCACGGGCCTGCATGAATTCAAGTTTCTCCTGTTCATGTTCCATGAAAGAACGCATCAAAGGCAATGCTTTGCCGCAGCGGATAAGCACCTGACGGTTGATTTTCAATGCACGGTCGATTTTTTTGAGTTCAAATTTGAGTTCACTCAAAGAAGCATTTGTATTGGGAAGTTCTGCTGACGGCAGATTTCTGCTGTCGATTTGCTGTGCAGAAATCACGACAAAAGCGACCTGCCCTCCGGCAGTTGAAATCACCTCAAAAACGCAATCAGTCATGGCATCTTTGAGTTCACGGAAACGCTTCTCCTGAGCTGTACAAAGATAAACTCCGAGACCTTTTTTCTGCAGTTCAGTCAAATCTTCACGGTTGAAATTTCCCCACAAAGTCAATGCCTGAATATCACGCACAAGTTCTTCACGGCGGACATTGAGCCGTTCATTATCCTCAAAAACAGCACTTGCACGGTCATAAACGCCCTGCCCCGAACCAAATTCAGAAATTGCCTTATCTTCATTGAAACTGCCTTTGTAAAGTGCCAGAGCATTGGCAACTTTCTCCATCGCATTCAAATCAGCAATGCCTGCACTGCGGTCCTTTGACTCTTTGAGATTGGTACTTGCGATATGCACAACGCCGAGTTTTTTCAATTTGCCGACAGTCTCAAGTTCATATTTTTTGAGAGCGAGCAAGGTTATTTTTTTCATTGAAACGATCATGATGCATTTGCCTCCATCGTTTTCTTTTTGGCAATTTTTGAGCGGGCGACAGCAGCAGTGCTCAAATCGCCGAGCTGAATACCGATAGTACGGATATTCGCTTTGCATTCAGGGATTTTGACCTTTTCAAAAAGGTTCACCCTCTGCGTGGTTGTCCGCAGTTCATCGTTGAGCAATCTGTGCTGTTCCTCCAAAACGACATATGCCTCTTTGAGTGATACAAAATCCTGCAATGCTCTGATCGCATCACGGAAACTCCACGGCATACGGAAAGGATCATATTCTGTCTCCTCAAATATTGCCTCTTCAAATGTCGGAACATTGACACCTGCGATATTTGCAGTACCTTTGCGTATGCTCTGCAAATGAACTTTGCCCTGCAATGATTTGAAAAAAACATCAGCTCCGAACAATGCAATAAAAGACTTCAAAGAGGCGGCAAATTTTTCCTGTTCAGCAAGATTTGCCTCCAGAAGCTCAATACTGTTGCGTATCTCCATTTGAAGCTGCTGTTTTTTCAACTGCAAAGTCGGCAGAAAACGCTTGTACTGTTTCAAAGCGTCCTGCTGTTTTTTCAGTTCAGTTTTTGTCAGCTTGATCTTTGCCATTTACTTTGTCTCCGGCCAATAGTCCTTTACAAGATCGGTTTTGATACCGGTTTCTGCGGGTTCAAAACATTCTGCCAGAGTCTTCCAGCCGAGATCCAGTGCCTCTTCAAGCGGAATATTGACTGCAAGATCCATCATACGGCTTTCAAAAAGTTTGCCGTATTTCAGAAGTTTTCTGTCCCATGCACTCATCTGAAAACCCATGGACTGCTTTTCAAGCGTACTCTTGAAGTCAGAGTAAAGACGGATCATGGCGTCCATGATAGCACGGTGGTCGGCACGTGTGGTTCCGTTGACCTGCTGTTTCAGACGGCTCAGAGAACCGAACGGTTCAATACGGCCGTTCTTCAAATAAAACTGCCCTTCAGTAATATATCCGGTATTGTCAGGGATGGGATGGGTAACGTCATCGCCCGGCATGGTGGTAACTGCAAGAATCGTAATTGAACCTGCTCCGTCAAAGTCAACCGCTTTTTCATAACGTGAAGCCAGCTGACTGTACAAGTCGCCGGGATAACCGCGGTTGGACGGAATCTGTTCCATAGTAATAGCGATTTCCTTCATTGCATCTGCAAAGTTGGTCATATCGCTCAAAAGTACAAGTACACGCTTGCCGTCAATAGCAAGTTTTTCAGCAACGGCCAGAGCCATATCCGGAACCATCAGACATTCAACTGTCGGGTCACTGGCGGTATGGACAAAAAGAATTGATTTAGCCAAGGCACCGTTGGCATCGAGAGTATTTTTGAAATACAAATAATCGTCATATTTCAAGCCCATGCCGCCGAGAATAATGACATCAACTTCAGCCTGCAAAGCAATTCGTGCAAGCAACTGATTGTAAGGTTCACCTGCAACTGAAAAAATTGGCAGTTTCTGTGATTCGACCAGAGTATTGAAAACGTCGATCATCGGAATACCGGTACGGATCATATTGCGGGGAATAATACGTTTGGCAGGATTGACGGAAGGACCGCCGATATTGATGAGATTATCTTCAAGCACGGGCTTGCCGTCACGCGGCATACCTCTGCCGTTGAAAACACGTCCGAGCAGATCTTCGCCGGATGCCACCTGCATTTCATGACCGAGAAAACGGACTTCATCACCGGTGCTGATGCCGCGTCCGCCGGCAAAAACCTGCAAAGAGACTTTGGAATCCTGTAAACGGATGACCTGTGCCAGAGATGTACCTCTGGATGAAGTTACCTCTGCAAGTTCATTATAAGCCACATTATCAGCTTCAACGGTGATAACGTTGCCTGCGATCTGAAGAATTTTATGATAAACCTTACGCATTTTTGCTGTGTTCTCCTATTTTAGCGGCAATCGCTTCTTCCTGTGCATTGAAGTCAGCGGATTTAAATTCAAGGTAGTTGCAGTCGATGTACATCTGACGCAGATTGAGGATGAATGAACGTGCTTCATCTTTATCAGTGAAATCAAATTCACACTTTAAAACCTCAAGCACACGGTCAAACATATATCTCTGACGGTCGTAATCAGTAGTGCCGTCAACTTTGTCAAAAGTATTCTGCTGCAGATAAGTATAGTCCAGAAATTCACTTTTCAAATAGAGCATGAAATCATCAATATTTGTACCTTCTTCACCGACAACTTTCATCATCTGATTGACTTCATTGCCGCGGCGGAGGACATCTTTGGCATAAGCGATTTTTTCAGAATCAACAACGCCGGAATATTTGCTCCAACTGTCAAGCGGATGGATTGCAGGATACCGGCGGGCATCTGAACGCTCACGGGAAAGACCGAGGAAAGCACCGACAACTTTCAAAGTTGACTGGGTAACCGGTTCTTCAAAGTTGCCGCCTGCCGGACTTACAGAACCGCCGATGGTGACAGAACCGAGTTCGCCGTTTTCCAATTTGACCAGACCTGCACGTTCATAAAATGCGGCAATCAGAGATTCGAGATAAGCGGGGAACGCCTCTTCGCCGGGAATTTCCTCCAGACGGCCGGACATTTCACGCAAAGCCTGTGCCCAGCGGCTGGTTGAGTCGGCGAGCAGCAATGAATTCAATCCCATCTGACGGTAATATTCAGCCAGTGTCACCGCAGTATAAACAGAAGCTTCACGGGCGGCAACAGGCATACTTGAAGTATTGCAGATGATGATTGAACGCTCAATCAGAGTACGTCCGGTTTTGGGGTCCTTCAAATGCGGAAATTCACGCAGGATTTCAACGACTTCACCTGCACGTTCACCGCAGGCGGCGATAATAACAATATCAGCTTCAGCATTCTGACTGATAGCGTGCTGCAGAACGGTTTTCCCCGCACCGAAAGGTCCGGGAGTACAGAAAGTACCGCCGACTGCAACCGGGAAGAAACTGTCAATGATACGCTGACGGGTAACCAGAGTCTGGGTCGGCAGAAGTTTTTCCTTGTATGCGGAAATCGGAATTTTTACCGGCCATTTCTGAACCATTGTAACTTCACGGATTTCGCCGTTTGCATTTTTCACTTTTGCGATAACATCGCCGATTTTGTAAGAGCCGCTGTCTTTTACTTCAATGACTTCCCATTCTCCACGCCAGTCAAAAGGCAGCATGATGTAATGTTTGAACATACCTTCATAAACAAAACCGATTCTGCCGGAAGCAACCAGTTTGTCACCGACTTTTGCCATGACGGTAAAATCCCAGTTCTTCTCATAATCCAACGCCGGCAGATAAAGTCCTCTCTGCAGGAAAAATCCGGATTGTTCAGCCAGCAGATTCAAAGGATTCTGCAGACCGTCATAAACCTGCGACAGCAGACCGGGACCGAGTTCAACACTCAAAAGTTCATCAGTAAATTCAACCTCATCCCCGACCGACAAACCGTTCGTGCTTTCAAAAACCTGCATATCTGCACGATTGCCGCGGACACGGATGACTTCACATTTCAAAGATTCATTGCCGACGTGTACATAAGCCACCTCATTCTGGGTGACTTTGGTATCGAATTCAACGGTAAGCATATTGCCGTTGACGCCGACGACCCGTCCTTTGTTATTGTCCAACATACCAAAACTCCTTATATATTATAATTTTTTTCTGTTCTCTTCCAAAATCTCCTGAACCAGGATGTCAAAATTTTTCTCGCCCTGTTCCACGCTCAAAGAAGCATATTTTTCAATTATCAGCAATTTCATCCTGTAAGCTGCGAGAAATTCAATATCAAAATTATTCAATGCCGATAACTCTTCAATTTTTTCAAAACGAGCCTGATCTATCATGCGGTCACGTTCCAACGGGTCATCTTTGGCGGCGGCATTCTGCACAATATAATCAATGCCGGAGAAAAAATCCTCCTCTTTTTGAAGATATTTGCGGGCGTTGCCGTTGGGCATGGCAGCATTGGCGATGGCGTTACGCAAATTTGTATCCCAGAGAATGAATTGAGAATGCACACGGCTGGCAATTTTTTCTGCCGGAGGATTATCCAATGTCACAGAAAGCAGAAATTCAGCATCCTCCGGAGCAAGCGAACTGCCGCACATTTCATCAAATGCACGGACTCCTCCGTCAAAAGCAGGACGCTGAAAATCAAGCATCGGCAATGTACTGATAAAATAATAGTATTTCATAAAAATTCTTTCCGCAAATCAGACAGTTAAACACTGCCGGAAATATTCTTATTTTTTCAACAAATCTCCAACCACGGGACCCGCATATTGTGCAAGCAGTGAACAAACAGCATCATCACTGAAATCATAGAAAACATCACTGCCGGAGAAATTGACTTTGAAACCGCCGGAAAGTTCCTTATCAGGGAATACTTCACAATTATTTTTGAAACTGTCAGCGAGAGCATTCATAAGTGCATTTTTCAAAGCATCGACATCTTTAACGGCACTCACGACTGTAAGTTTTGTTTCAGAATCAGCGGCAAAAGTTTTGCAAAGATCAGCGATTATTGAAGCCATATATTCTGCAGAAAAAGCCTGAGCAGTAGTATTGGCAAAAATTTTGTTCAAACGGCCCTGAATCTCATTTTTGAGGGTGAGAATAATGTCGCGGGAAGCCTGCTGAACGGCACTTTCAGCACGTTTGCGGAGGTTTTCACTTTCGATTTCAGCATTCTTCAAAATTTGAGCGGCCTCCTGTTTTGCCTGAGCGATGATTTCAGCACTTTTCTTTTCGGCATTGGAGATGATTTCCTTTTCCTGAGCGGCTGCTTTTTCGATACCGTCCTGTTTGATTTTGTCAAGCAAACTCTGTAAATCCTGACTCATTTTCGTACCTTTCATATAATTTAAGTGTTATAATAAAATATACTTACAGTTTAATATAGCAGTAAAAAAGAAAAAATCAAGGTTTTTTCATCATGTATTTCATACTGACTTCCACCTCGGCATTAAAGAGGGAAACATCACTTTTTTTAAGTTTTTTCTCCTTTACATCATACTCATAAGGCAAGAGATCCGTACTTTTGCCGAGAGTATTTACATTCAACACCATATAATTTCCAACTCCATGATAATCAAGAGTTAACGTTTTAGCAAAAAAGTCTCTCAAAGCAGCACAGGCAAAATCGTCCTCAACAGAATTTCCTTTGCCCGCATATTTCTCCAAAGCTCCGAGACGCATACGCAATACATGATTGTTTTTTAAATAAAATGTTCGTATTTTGAACGGATTCAAAACTGCACCGCCATTTGCAGTAACAGTCCCTTCAAACATTCCATTGAAAGAGTTTGCCGGCAGTCCCAGAGTATGCTCCACATATTTTGCCGGGAAATTTTTTACTTCGAACTCGCTAATGCCGTTTTTATCACGTTTTACAAATCTGACTTTTGCCATATTTTCAGAGACTGTACCGCTGAAATCCGTAACTTCAAATCCGCTGCTGACGCGTCCATGCAAGCCCAGAGTTCCGTTTTCCCATGCAATGCCGACAGGTTTATATTCGGCATACTGCAATTTTGCATTCAAAAAATCATCTTCATCCTGCAACTTTATATCACCGGTCAAGCCCCAGAGAATATTGCCGTTGAAAGTTATACGGCCGTTTTTCAAAATTATATCAGAATTTTTTCTGGTATAAGTAATATCAAATCTGTACGGCAGTACAGTATTTTTGATAAGACCGTCACAATATTTTCCATTATTGAGTTCGCCTGCAATTATCTGTGGAATAACATATTCTGAACCTTGATAATCAACTTTTATTTTATCTGCTTCAAACGTGCGGTTGTGCCAGAGCTGGTTTTCATTGAAAGTCATACTCAAAGCACCACGCGGTGCCTCTGCACTGAACCAGTGATTGCGGATTTTCCAAACTTCCGGCTTCAAGGTCAATCTGCGGCAGATAAAATTGCCTGCAGTTGGAAATTCCCCCTCAAGCAGACAGTTCAGACTGTCACTTGTAAATGTATCGTCCGCATAATTTATCCTGCCGCTGCGGCTGTCAATATAGAGCAATTTGCCGTCACTGACGATTGAGCCTGAAATTTTTCCTGCCGTCAATTTTTTATTACGCCATGAACCGCTCAAATCCGGCAACTCAAAGCGGATATTTTTTTCATTTTCATTTCTTACAACAAACCATTTGCCGCCGGACAACAAAAAATCATCCCTGTATCTGACACTCAATGCCGGAGATTCCATTGCAATTTTTCTGCTGCTGACGGAGCCTTCAAAACGTGGACTTGAAAAGACCACACCTTTCTGCAAATCAGGAATTCCGACTTTCAAATTACCGCAGGCAAAATGATACCTGGTTCTGCCGTTCCCGTCCGGAGCAAAATTCAAAAATGCATTGGATACCAGAAAACGTGACTTCCCGAATGCCCCGTCCGCAACGGCACAACTTATTTTTCCGGTCGAAACCGGCTTCAAAGTATCATCTGACAAACTCAAAATGCAGTCACCTTCAAGTTTTGACTGCGTTCCGATCACAGTATTGCCTGTTTTGTCCTTCCAGTCAAGATTGGACATATCAAGCTCATAATGGAAACCGAAATGGTCAGCTTGAGCCCCACGGCCCGACAATTTGAAATTCTGCCACTGAAAAGCGACTTCAGCATTATTCCATTTAAACTTGACCTGCGGCACTCTTTTCTGCGTTTCCAGACGGCTGAGTTCCCAGCTTTTCTTCGCCATATCCCATTTGCCGACGATGCGGTGACGGATATTGGCAGTACGGCGGTCAAGTTCCAGTCCGAACATCTCTTTGAATGACAGCGGATTGAATTCGATTTCACCGTCAAAACTCAAGGCGTCTTTTTCAAGCGTATTCTGTGACAGCACAAAATAATGCAATCCGGCACGTACCGGAGTCATTGAAGTTGCATTGCGGAGTTCTATCTGCCAGTTCTGCGGATTGAGATATTCCCAGTTTATTTTGCCTGAACGGTTGCCGTACAAAGTAAAAATCGATCCTTTGATACTTGCCTGCAAGCCGAAATCACTGCTGCCGCGAACATAATCAAGTTTCTGCAGTTTTGTATCATAACAGAACTGTCCTGAAAGTTTGCCGACTCCGTGCATATCGAAAAGTTCAGGAATGCCGAATGAAAGACGGATAAATTCAAAATCACTCTGCTGAGCCTGATATTGACCTATAATTTTTTTGGAATCATCGCGATAGAAAAAATTTACTTTCATATCCCCCGCATGAATACCGAGCAGATAAGTTTTATCCCTGAGTTCCTGAAAAATACTTCTCATGGCAAGTTCACGGCTTTTGCCTTCCGGATTTATCAAAGTCAAAGTCCCGACCGTCATAAATGCCGGATACTTGCCATTTGCCGCATTTTTGAACCTGTCAAGTTCACTGCGTACAGAAGCCGGAAATTCATCCCGGTCAAAGCCGTTGAGTTTTCTGTTTTTCAAATCCAGTTCCCAGCGGACGCCTTCAACCGTAATTCTGGCGGTATTTACACGCCACGGCAATTCAAAAAATTTGACCGGGCAATCAAAAATAACTTTGCCTTTCAATTTATGTTTTCTGAGAAATTCGACCTCATTTTCAGCAAAAATGACCTGTCTTTTTTTATAATCGACAGTGTATTGAATATCTTTGAAAAATTTTTCACTTATTTGAAATGCCGCCTGTTCCAAAGCGATACGGCGAATCACCTGCCGTGCTGCATACAATATCCCCAGCAGTACGGCGGTTGCAAATACTGCAAATAAAATATTGACAATACGTTTCAGCGGAATATTCATTTCTTACTTGTTTTTTTTATTTTCGGCTCTGCCGGAAAGGTTATCGTATGGGTATCGCTGCGTTTTTCAAGATCATAAAAATCCTGTTTTTTCATCTCTTTGTACACTACAAATTTCTCCTGCGGCATATTCAAAGCGGCACTCAACTTTTTAATATCTTTGAGCAGCATATTGCAGTTGCCATTGACAAAATCCACTATGAACTCACGTTCTTTTCCGGTAAGTTTTGCCTGATAGTTTGAAACCAGCAGTTCATAAGCCTCATTGCTGTTTCCCATCAATGCCAAAGCATTTGCCTTCAACAGTATCTTGGCAAGATGCCATTTTACAGAATGTCTGCCCTTGAGATTTATATTATCGGCGGCATAAAACTGAACTCTGCCCTGCCCCGCAAAACCGGCGGCGATTGCATAATTCAAATAAAAGTCATTGCCGACTGCTCCATGCATATTTTCATAATATATTCTGAAAATATCTCCTGCCATAACCATCGGCATATTTTCGTGGAACAGCCGGACATAATCAAGATTGACATAAGATTTTTCAGGGTCTTCTGCAACATATTTGCTGTAATTTTCGCGGATATTGGCAATTCCTGCACGCTGTCCGCGGATAAAATAATCAATATTTGTACCGATTTCTGCACCATCGGCAATATTTCTTGACTGCCAGATGCTTTCCACCGGCAGACTCAAACCGGAAATCCGTTCCAGACGGATCGAAGCCGGACTTGCTGAACCGTTATTGCGAATGCGGTCGGCAAGATAATTGCAAACGACGGCACTGTTCCACTCTTTCCGGATTTCATAATAATTTCCAAGTGCTTCATAAGCAGCAAGGAAACCTCTGTCTGCACTTTTTTTCAAAAGTTCAAAACGTTTTTCCTCTCTGTTTTCAGAAAGAGCAAGTTCATAAAATGCAGGTCCGTAACCATTGGAAGCGGCTTTTTCATTGGCACTGCGGATAAGCATTTTGTTGCGGCTCAATTCTGCCAGAGCGATCATGGCGGGAGAATAATTGCCATCTGCCGCTTGCTGCAGAAGAGTCCGTGATGCTGCCGGATCAGATTTTTCAACAGCCTGTGCATACATAAACATTGAATGCGGTTCTCCGTTATCAATGGCATCTTCAAGAATATGCCGCAAATCATTTGCAGAAAGTTCCCCTCTTGTGCGGCGGAGGAAATCTGCAATCAAAGCACTGCTGCCGCCGACTTCAGAATCGTATGCACGTTTATAGTAGTAGCGTGCTTTGCTCTCATCTTTTTTGACACCGCGTCCGAAATCATACATCTTGCCGAGAGCGAGATACGAAGGACGGCGGAGTTGTGACGGCAGGTCTTTCATCGTTTCTGCGGCACGTTTGTAATAAACTTCAGCGAGTGTATTATCAACCTCCACCTGACCGAGACCTTTTTCATAAATCTCTCCGAGATAGTAGCAGGCAAGCGGATTTTCTCTGCGTGCCGCCTTGCCGAAATAGCGGCGGGCATCATCATATTGAATGAAATGAACATCATTTCCGCCGTAAAAATATTTCAGTCCCAGCAGAACCTGAGCGGTTTCATCTCCTTTTTCAGCATCTTTTTTCATATCTTCAAGGGAAACACATCCGCAAAACAAAAATGCAGCCGCAAATGACATCATAAACAATATTTTTTTCATTTAAACCTCCATTATACTAAAAAAAACAACTATGTTGTAATTTAACCCTTGTCTGCTAAAAATGCAATTATTTTTTCAGAAATTTTTATACCTAAATTTGGAATTTCAGCCGCCAATTCCTCCGGAGTCATCTTTTTAAGCCTTGCAACAGAGCCGATCCTGCTTAAAATTTCCTTTTTCCGTATCTCTCCCACTCCCTGGATTTCATCGAGGACAGAATATTCCAACAACTTATGCCGCAAATGTTTATGATATGTGATGGCAAATCTGTGTGCTTCATCACGCAATGCCTGCAGTACACGCAATGCCGGATTGCTGCGGCTCAAAAGCAAACTCTCAGAACGCCCCGGCAAAAATATCTCCTCCTCACGCTTTGCCAATCCAATGACCGGCAATACCGGACAATTTATTTCAATCAAAGCATCGACTGCTGAACTCAACTGTCCCTTGCCGCCGTCAACCACCAGCAAATCAGGCAGTTTTTTATTCTCTCTCATCAAACGGCTGAAATGACGGGTTATCGCCTCTTTCATCATGGCGAAGTCATTGCTCCCCTCCACTGTTTTTATTCTGAAATGACGGTATGATGACCTGTCAGGATGTCCGTGACGGAAACAGACCATACTCGCAACCGCCAATGTTCCCATAATATTTGAAATATCAAAGCAGATTATTTCATCCAGCGGACTGGCAAGTCCGAGTTCCGTCTGGAGCTGTTTCATAGCGGCAATTCCGGTTGCTTCGTCATCACGTTCAGGCAGAAAAGCATTATCAAAGCGACGTACTTTCGGCCCGAAAACATCCAGCAGATTCTGTTTGACATCCCGCAGACGGGCACATTTCTCAAATTTAAGTTCTTTTGCCGCAAGTTTCATCTCTTCATCGAGTTCGGCACAAAGTTCTTTGGTATTACCCTTTAAAATTTCCAATGCATTATCCACCTGTTTACGGTAATCTTCAGGAGAAATTTTGCCGCAGCATGGGGCTGAACAATCTCTGACTGCACGTTTCATACAGCGTTTGACCGTCTCTTCATCCGGCTCATCGTATTTGCAGCTGCGAAGTTTGAAACGGCGTAAAATAAACTCAAGTGTACTTTGCAATGCACTGCCGTTTGGAAATGGTCCGAAATATAATGCAGGATCATTTTTACGCTCAAAACGCACTTTGGTAAAAGTCGGAAACTTATCATGCAGATTCAAACGCAAAAGCGGGTAACGCTTATCATCACGCATCAATATATTGTATTTAGGTGCATAATCTTTGATCAGACGTGATTCCAGAATGAGAGCCTCCTCTTCATTTCTGACCACATGAAATGCCCAGTCGTCAATACTTTTGATAAGAGAGCGGGTTTTAACATCCGCCCTTGCCGCCCGTGCAGGCTGAAAATAATTACCGAGGCGGCGGCGGAGATTCACCGCTTTGCCGACGTATATCACATTGCCGAAACGGTCCCGGAAAACATAAACTCCCGGTTTCGGAGGTATTTCAGACGGCAGATATTCGTGTTTCATAATTATATATCAAGCAGTTCCCGCACAAATTGCGGCAGAACAAATGCCGCCTGATGGATTTCAGGATTATAATAACGGAGCCCTTCCGGAGGAGTACGGCGGCAGACAACCGGATCGACTCCGGCACCGCCGACGCATATCCCGATATTTCCGGTCGGATAAGTCGGAACATAAAACATGCCGTATGCACTGTATTCAAAACATTCACGGCTGATATTCTGCAGACTTTTTACCACATCCGGCAGCAGAAACGGCGACTCCGACTGCGAACCGATAACGCCGCCTTCTTTCAAAGCACGCCGCATATTACGGTAAAATTCAACTCCGAAAAGCGGCTCGCCCGGACCTCCCGGATCGGTTGAATCAACAATAATTGCATCGTATTCAGCTTCAAACTGTTTGATAAATTCACTGCCGTCGGCAATATGCACACGGACTCTCGGATCATTATATGAAACTGCAGTTTCCGGCAAATATTTTTTGGAAACTTCAATAACTTCGGCATCGATTTCACAAATATCAAGTTGTTTGACTGACGGATATTTGGCAAGTTCACGCAAAACTCCGCCATCACCGCCGCCGACGACCAGAACTTTTTCGGGGGCATTGCCACAGGCACACATGACAGTATGAGCCATCATTTCATGATAACAGAATTCATCCCATGAGGTCAACTGGATTATGCCGTTCAGCATCAAAAGTTTCCCCTTGCCGGTGGTCTGATAAACGTCTATTGTCTGGAACGGGGTCTCCCGGTGTTCCAGAATTTCAGCGATTTCCAATGTCAAACCGAACCCATTGGCGGCTTCTTTGATCCATTCACTCATTTGCACCTCTTAACGGTAATATTTGAAAAATTCTTTCCAGTCAGCAGACGGAGCTTCCAATTTTGCCGCATTGCCGACTTTTCCGAAAAAGAGTTCATAATAAAACGGCAGATAACCGATACCGTCGCCGTCCTCAATTTTTCGATTGAAGAGAGAGAAGAAACGTTCACGCATTTTCGAATCATCCAATGAAATCACAGTTTCTTTCTGTGAAATAATTGAACGTACCGTAACCTTATGCTTCGGGAAATCAACAGCTGTAATTTCAACCTGTCCAAGACGCGGCAAAACCAGAATATGTGAACAGAAACTACTGTTGTTGTCCATAATGAAACGATATGCTTTAGCGGCGTGCGGCATTATATCCTGCAGTTTCAGAACATAAGTTTTGGCCTGTTCATACAATGCCATCTGGTCGCCGCCATCCGGAGTATAATCAGCAAAAAGGTTATCAACCATGCGTTTAAACTCAGCAGCTTTATTTTCATTGAAAATTGCTTCATAAAAAAGTTTTGCGGCTTTAGGATAAAACGGAGTAATTTTCTGTCTGTATTCACGGATTTTCCGTTCAGCAATACGTTTTTCCTCTGCTTCTTTGCGGCGGCGTTCGGCCTCAGCCTTCAAATAAGCGGCTTTCCTTGCTTCATCAGCCTTGCGTTCAGCCTGAATGCGTTTTTCTTCGGCAATTCTGGCGTTTTCCTGATTGACGCGGCGGTTGATTTCAGTTTGATGAGCATTTTTCAAAGGCACTCGACCGGGGGCACACCAGACTTTCTCGTCTGTTTCGTTGCAGAGAGCAAGCAATTCTGCGTAAGGTTTCTTTTCGTTTTCAAGTTCCGGCATTCCCCATTTTGCGTTGAATTCATCTACTTTTTCAAGGAACTCTTTACCGGAATCGGGATTATCAGCAATAAACTTTTTAAGTGCTTCAGCCTCAATTGTATAATTTTTACGCAATTCCTGAATGGTCGGTTCTTTTTTGGTTTCAACGGGAATACGGTGAACCGTCTTTTTGGCAAATTCTTTGCGTGTATTATTCCAGGCTACAAATTTATCCCAAATCGGAGCCTTCCAGTTATTTTTGTACAAATAATAAGTGACACCGCCTCCTGCGGCAAGGATAATAACAGCAAGGACAATAAGACCTGTCGGAAGTTTTTTCTTTTCGGAAACGACCTTGGCTTTTTTCTTTTTATCATCTGTATTTTTTGATGATTTTTCTTTTTTGCCGTCTTTAGTTTTTGCGTCAACAGGTACTGCTTTCGGAGGTTCATCCTTTTTTACAGCGGGAGTTTCCGGCTTTTTCAAATCGATTTTCGGTACTGCTTTCGGAGGTTCATCTTTTTTTACAGCGGAAGTTTCCGGCTTTTTCAAATCGATTTTCGGTACTGCTTTCGGAGGTTCATCTTTTTTTACAGCGGAAGTTTCCGGCTTTTTCAAATCGATTTTCGGCACTGCTGCAGGTACGGCAGGTTTTGCCTTCAGTGCGGCTTCAACAGACTGTGAACTCTGCGGTGTTTCTGCCGGTACAGGAGCAGAAGATGGTGCAGCAGTTTTTTCTTTGACAGCGGCGGCACCGTCACGATTAAGAGAAAGTTTCAGACCGCCGGACAAAGGTTTCGCCGGTATCGGAATCGGTCTGGAGACAGTTGTGTTAGTAGATATAGAACCATTCTCGCTTAAATATGCCTGCAAATCATTAACCACATCTGCGGCACTCTGATAACGTTCATTGATGTCACGAGCCATCATTTTATTGATAACATCATTCAGAAACGGCGGCAGAGACGGCTCACGGGTAATCGGCGGTTCATAAGTTCCGTTGACATGCTTGTGAGCAATTTCAGTGGCACTCCCTCCTGTATATGGAAAAGTTCCGGTCACAAACTGATAAAAAGTTGCTCCGAGACTGTAAATATCACTGCGTACATCAGTGGGTTCTCCCAGCAGCTGTTCCGGACTGATATATTGCGGAGTTCCCAGCACTTCTTCCTCATCATCTGCGGCAGAAGATTCACCGAATATTCCGGCAAGTCCCAAATCGGCAAGTTTAGCCTTATTGTTCTTTGTCAGCATAATATTGTCAGGTTTAATATCATGATGCACGATTTTGCTTTCTGTCCAGGCATAATCAAGAGCATCGGCAATATCACGGATTATTTTTGCAGCTTTAAGATATTCAATTTTTTTATCTTCCGCCAGAATTTCCTTCATGGTTCTGCCGTCAACAAATTCCATAGCAAAGAAAAATACCCCCTCCTCCTCGCCGACTGCATATGCCTGCACAATACTGTGATGATTCAACTTGGCGGCGGCACGGGCCTCGCGTACAAATTGTACAACAAAATCATTATTTGAAGCATATTTTTCCTTCAAAATCTTCAAAGCCACGGGACGGTCAAGAGTTATCTGTCTGGCAAGATACACTATCCCCATCCCCCCGACTCCGACTTCATGTTCAATCAAAAAATCATTGATTATAACACCGGGAGCGAATCGTGATGCCGGAGCATTTACAACCTCATTGCAATGACCGCACAAAACGGTTTTGCCGAGATTCGCGGCATCCATTCTGACCACACCGGAACATTTGGGACATTGAAACTGCATAAAATCTCCTTTTATTCCTGATTTTGTTCTGTCAGGAGAACCAGATTATCACGATGAATCATTTCATCATCTGCATCACGCTGCAGAATTTCGGAAATTTCTCCTGAATTATGCAGAATGATCTTATTGCACTCATCACTGTCAAAATTCACCAAACCGCGTGCAATAACTTCATTCTGTTCATCAAAACGTACGATTTCAACTGTATCTCCGCGTTTGAAGCGGCCTTCAATATTTTTAACCCCGGAGGGCAGCAGACTTTTGCCTTTACCGATAATCGCATTTGCCGCCCCTTCATCGACCAGCAGTCTGCCGGTGCTTTTGGCAAAAAATCCGATCCAGAGTTTGCGTGAATGTATTTTGTGCTGACGGGGCATAAAAAGAGTACCGATATCTTTGGCACCGGCAATATCCTGCAGGACTCCATCCTCTCTGCCGTCGGCGATCCACAAGTAACTGCCTGCATTCATCAGCAGATTTGCAGCACGCAATTTGGAACTCATACCGCCGATCGAAAATTCTGCATTGTCTGTTCCCTGAGCCATAGCACGGATGGAATCGCTCAATTTACTGACAACACTTATACGTCCGGCAAGTTTTCCTTCGGCATCACGTTCACGCAAACCGCTTTCGGTAGTCAAAATAACAGTCAGCTGAGAGCCGGTCAAACTTCCGAGCATGGCAGAAAGAATATCATTATCTCCGAATTTCAATTCATCAACTGAAACGGAGTCATTTTCATTGACAATGGGCAGAACGTCATTTTCCCAGAGAGCATTGATACAGTTCATCACATTAACATAACGCTGACGGCTGCGTAAATCCGATGCTGTCAGCAGCAGCTGAGCGGTTTTAATGCCGAATTTGGCACATTCACGCTCATAAATTTCCATAAGTTTGCCCTGCCCGATAGCGGCAAGTGCCTGAACCTTGTCCAGAGTGCGGGGGCGTTTGGCAAGTTTCAGAACTTTCATACCCATACCGACGGCACCGCTTGTAACCAGCATGACCTGAAAACCGTTTTTTCTCAAAAAAGCGATTTCGCCGACAAGTTTGGCAATCTGTTCCTCACTGGTCAGCAGACGGGTACCGGCCTTGACAACGATACGTCGGCAATTTTCTATAACATTTTTACGTGAAATTACATTCTGATCCATTTTTATCTCCGATGCCGAAGCATTTTATAATTATAACAACGAAATTTGACACAGTTATATTATACACCTACTTTGCAATATTAGCAAATTTTTTCTTGAAAATTCCAAAAAAAGAATTAAATTATTTAAAAATAATCTTATATTGGAGGAAAAATGGGTCAATTTTATCTGATTTACGGCAATGATGAACAAGCCGTCAAGAAAAAAGCATCCGCTGTTGCAGGCAAATTCACCGCCGATAATGACGGACTTTGCGATATTGAAGTCGTCAGCGGCGACAGCGGCAAATATGAAGAAATCCTTGAAGAATTTATCAACAATCTGCAGACTCCGCCTTTTCTGACTCCGCAGAAAGTCGTTTATCTGCGGTACTTTCTCTATGCCGACAAACTTGTCAGCAATTCCGATGATTTGACCAACAGAGCCATCGAACTCCTCCTCAATCCCGACGAAAATATTCACGTCATCATCGAATGCATCCAGAATCCCCCCGATATGCGTAAAAGCAATGCAAAAAAATTGAAAAACAACGCAAAAATCGAAATCTGTGATTCCATCAAAACTACAGACAAAAATTTTCAAACCGTCCGCTCCGAAGCAATCAAAGACCGTTTGATGGCAGAGGGCAAAACTATCGCTCCTGATGCTTTGAAATTTATCATAGATACTCTCGGCAGCAACAGCGGAGTCCTTGATAATGAACTGGATAAACTCTGTACCTTTATGGGAAAAGATACTAAAAATCTCACGCTCGATATCTGCCGCACTCTCTGTGCCAGAACTCCGGAAAGCGTTATCTACTTTTTTACCGGAGCACTGCTTGAAAGAAATCTCAAAACCGCTCTCGCCACCCTCTCCGATCTGCTCCAGAGCGGAGAAGCAGAAATCCGCATCATGGCTTCGGTCAGCAACTCAATAACCGATCTCGTCAAAAGCCGCAACGCCATCGCCGAACTCGGTCTCGACCCGAACCATATCAATCCGCGTACTTTCGACGGAATACCGCAGGATATGAAAGAACGTTTTCCAAATAACCCGCTGCTCAAAATGCACCCCTTCCGGGCATTCAAAGTTTGCGAAAATGCCGGTTCATGGTCAACAGAAAAACTCTCACAGGCACTGAAAATTGCCTCCGCTGCCAATCTCTCTCTCGTCTCCGGCAACGGCAATCCACGCATGGTTCTTGAACAGATGGTTCTCAAAATCTGTATGCTCTGAACAAAAAAACGGACATTTACGATATCGGTTCTGACTGCAGTACAATCAACAACTCAATACGTATATGTCCGTTTTCCTGTTCAGGTCATCCGGATATGCTCCGGATGACGGAAATTGTATCAATTGGCAAAATAAGCAAGCAATGCATCAGCAACTAACTCGCCGCCTTTGGGGCTCAAATGCACACCGTCAGCGACATAAAGTTCTTTAAGTTCTTTATATGCACGCATTTGTGACAATATGTCAACATAATCAAGTTTATTTTCTTTGCAGAATTTGCGATTCAATGCATCATAAGCATCGACAAACTTCTTTCTGCCGTAAAACGGAAGTTTGCGTCCTTTGGCAAGATAACTGTCAAAAAGTGCCTCATTTGAAGGAGACGGTGATATCAGAACGACCTTTGCTTTCGGGCATTTTTCCTGAAGACGTTTGAGTACAAGAGTCAGGTATTTCTGCTGTTCAGCAGGAGTGGTTTCGGGGGTTGAATAATTATCTTTCGGCATACAGCGGGTATCATTCTGCCCCAGAAAGACAAAGACATAATCATAAATATCTTTGAAAATGCCATTGTACATCTCCTGACGGTAAGCTGAACGGCTGTTATTTTTGAGTTCAAATTCCATACGGGATACAGTCCGTTCAAGGAAATCGCCGCCGATACCGGCATTGTGAAAAGTAAATTTGCCGGGGTTGTATTTATTCATCCAGAAATTAAGTCTGTCAATATAATTGTAACCGCGATAAAAATCAGAAAGCGAATCTCCGATTACAAGGATATTTATTTTTTTGGCAAGTTTGATTTTTCCGGCAAGTGCATCGCTTTTGGCATAAGCACTCTGCTCAACAGAACTGATATAAGTTTTTGCATCAACGCCATCGGAATATGCAGAAATACAGTATGTACCGGGGGCAAATTTCTCTGACCCCAGAACCACTTTACCGTCAGCATCGGATTTTACTTTTCTGACAACTGACTTTTTGTCGGTAATAGTGAGATAAACATCACTGTTTTTAAGTGAAGTCCTGAACTCAACAGCCTTGCTTGACTGCTCCGGAGTAATAATTTGAAGCGGTGTAAGTGCCTCAACTTTGGCTTTTCCGCGGATTTTGTACATGGTAAAAGATTCAACAACGGCCTTGCTGCCTTCACCCTCAAGATTGAACATCGGGAAAATCTTTTCATATGCGGAATCAAGTTCAATATTGCAGGTATAAGTTTTTGCATCTTCAGACAGTTCAAAAGCATTACCGAAAGAAACCTGCGGGGCACCTTTGCCGCGGCTGTATTTCAAAAGGCAGAATTGAAACTTGCCTTTGCCGCTGATTTTTGCCTCCATTTTTATTTTGACTGACGGAGCATAAGTCTCTTTCGGAGTGGAGACGGCAAAACAACGGCCGAAAACCCTGCCGTTCTTCAAAGTTGAAACAAGTTCAAGAACTTTTTTGCCGTTCTGAGTAATTACATTAACTTTACCTCCCCAGTACGGCTGTGCCATAAATGCAGTAACGCCTCTGTAAAGAAGTATATCGGATGTTTTCTTTACCGCAGCTGCTTTTAGAGCATTGGTGCTTGTGGAAATAACAGAAAGTTTTATTGACGGATCATTGCTCTTTTCCAATTTGAAGGATTCAATATATGCCATGCCTTCGCCCTGAATCTGAACAAACGGGAAAACCCGCTCAAAAGTATCATCCATTTCAAAAGCAAAGATGACTTCTTTTGTCTTTTCTGCAAGTTCGACCGTTTCGACAAAAACAGTCTCCGGCATACCTTTTTTCGGTCGGTATTTCAAAATACCGATAAAAAACTTACCGTTGCCGCGGACTTTTGCGGTTGCGACAATTTTCTCTTTCGGACGGAATAATTCACGTGCGGTATAAATGTTAAACGCCCTGCCGAAATGACGGTCGCCCTTGATACTTGAGGTAAGTTTCAGAACTTTTTTACCGTCAACGGTAATAACTTCCGCCTTGCCGCCCCAATACGGCTGATCAATGAATTTGGTAACGCCTTCTGTCAGGACTGCTCCATTGACATAACTGACTGCTGCAAACATCAGCAGCAAAAATAATTTTTTCATTTTTACTCCTTTATTCTATATGCTTTTAAAGCACTGTTTTTTTGTAAATTGTCTCCGCATCTGAAATCCATTTTTTATTGTCTTTTTGACGGAAAAAAGCAGTTTTTGCTTTGTATGAAACAACGTGTTTTGCAGGCAATATTGTCATAGCAAAATCACAGAGATAATCTTTGCGGTATTGCGGACGGTCCCAGATGAAACGCATCAGTTTTTTTGAGCCTTTTACATTTCTGAAAGAGGTTGCTGCACCGTAACCTGATTTGCTGTCATACCATGCACAGAACGGAGCAAATTTGCGGTTCACAAATTTATGATCCGATTTGAATGAAATATTTTTGCTGCTGCCGTTGGCATACTTCAAATACAAATCTGTAAAACGCGGGCTCCACGGATGCATAAAAAAATACAAATGATGCAGTTTCATATCTTTTTCAGCTTCAATTTCAATAAATTCAGAAATAATATTATTCTCAATAAATATATCATAAACAACATTAATGTCAAGAATTTTTGAAACTTTTTCAACTTTTATTTTTTTGCCGCATAGAGGTATATTTTCCTGCGGAAAAACCTCTTTGTCATCGACAAAAAATCTAACGGAAACAACTTTTTCGCCGAATCCGGTCTCTTCATGTCCTGAACCTACGGCGTATTTAAAATCAACCGGTCGGCAGGTCATACCATAATGAGCATGGGGCGAATCAATGCATAACAGTTCATTCTTATACTCTATACGGTTCATATTCCAGCGTTTTCTGCCGTCCAGACGGATTTTCAAATCGCCGGACTCCAGCGTAACCGACTGCGGTATCGCCGCATAAAAAGCCGCCGTAATGAAACATAATACAAGTACAGATATTTTTTTCATGAAACTCTTTCTTATTTTACATTTTTCATGTATTTATTAAAAATTTCAACAAGTTCGCCGTCACTCAAACGGCGGTTGTAAACAGTGTATTCATCCAGCAGAAAATTTCTGTCTGAAGAATATCCAACAGAGAAAACCTGAATAGGAAAAGCATCATCTGTCAAATCAAAATCAACCTTATAAGTTTTGCCGGGCAGATTATCCATATTCACACGGAGCTGACCGGGGGCCCATGAAAAAGCAATCATGTGCCATTTGCCGCATTCGGCTTCACCGCCCGGCATTTGAGCAAAAAATGTTTTATTTTTGAATTTTTTGCTGTACATGAACGAAACATGAAGTTCACGGCTGCACGGACAAATCTGCTTGGGCCAGCCGGGAATCTGCAAGCCGAAAAATCCTTTGCCGGACTCAAATCCGGTGAAAAATATACGGCTGCCGGGAGTAGTTTTCCAATCAATGCCCTTGATGAAAAAGAGCAGAGTTCCCGGACGGTTGAAAGTAAAATTATCCTTTCGCATATAGCGGACATTGGCACCGCCTTTGCCGCAGAAAAGTGCTTTACCGCGGATACCGTCGGCAAATTTGAGTTTGCCGACAACGTTGACGGGCTTTTCTCTGCCCTCTGAAATATCCGCGTCGGGAGATGCGGCATCAAATGAAGCATAAAAACTTACTGAATCCTCAAATTCAGGGTAATATATCACATCACTGCCGTAAACAGCCGCGGCAATGCAGCATGTTATAAATAACAGAACTTTTTTCATTTTGACCTCTTATTTTGAAACTTTTATAATTTTGAAATCATGTTTTTTCAAATTGAAACTGACTGAACCGTCATTATCAACAGCAATATTTTTTCCGTTTTCAAAATCGACTGCTTTGCTGAATTTATCTGCAAATTCCAGTTTGACATTTCCGGCATAACCGAAACTTGAAACAGCAAAAACCTTACTGCCGTCAGCATGATGATATTCACTGATACGGACATCGGCATTGGCTTTTACACACCCGGAGGGTGCATAAGAGGGATAAACTTTAACTTTATCGGTGCCGTAACCGTAAGATTTCAACTTGTTCCAGACTGTGAAATAAACATTTCTCAAGCCGCCGGCATTCATGATCGAAGCAATATCGTATGCAAGAGTTGTCGCCAGAAAAGTTCTGGTCGTCCAAACAGCCTTGTCTCCGGTAATCTGAATCAGAACTTCTGGAATTGAACCTGACTGAATACCGATGGCGGTGATTTTCAGCCAGTCTTCACTGAAACGTTCCTGAAAATCAGAACTGCCGTAATTTGCTTCACAATCCAATGTAATACTGCCAAGCGAAGTAAACGGTATCAAATTGGTATTGGTCATATGCAATACAAAAATCGGACGTCCGTCAAAGAAAGTTTTACCCTCTTTGTAAAGCAGTATGGCTGTACGTTTGATAAGATTTCTCATATCAAAAATATCAAAATACGGCTGAATTTTGCCTGACGGCAGTTCATAAGCAGGACCTGTTACAACATTGGGAGAGGTCCAGTCACGGATATTGTCATAATAAACGCCGTCCAAACCTGCATCAAGAAGTTTTTTGATACAGTCAAGCAGATAATCCTGATAACTTTCAACCGGAGAGTTATTATAATCATCTTCATTGTTGGCACGGTATTCGGAGCAGAACCATTCATCCATGAAAACACGGTATTCGGGCCAGCGGAGCATGGTTGCACGGGCATTCATGTAAGGAATAAGATAACTGCTGTTGTTGGCATAATTAAAACCACGCAGCAGATGGCGTTCAAATGAACCGAGACGGTCATTGGCAACGGTCTTGCAATTCTTTGCCATATAATTTTTGACAAATTCCTGCTGCCATGCTTTATCGCCTTTTTTGTTCTTCTCATTTTTAAGAGCGGTTATGTATGAATAATCGTGATTGATGGGGAAGAAATCATAACCGTAACTTGCCCAGCACATTCCGCCAGCCAGCACTGAAGCGGTCACTGTATTGGGATATTTTATTCTACCGCTGTACTGACGGGCGGCATCAGGCAGAAGTCTGGTCGGTGTTGCCTGAAAACCGAAAACAAGTTTGAACGGATTTTTACGGACAACAGGCTTGTCAATAAAACTGATTCGCAAAGTGACAACACCGTTTTTGCGGATTATCCGGGCCATTGTTTTTTTGGGGTCACGACTCCAGTTTTTGTCACTTTCAGAGAAAAATGCCAGACCTTCTCCGAGATTTCCAATCCAGATATAGGGACGGAAATTATTGATAACCGATGCATGAAGTTTACCCATGGAGGAATTCCAGATTTCTCCGTCTTTTTCCGGCAGAGAATGGGCAAAATTGTACTTCATGGCATTGCAGGTGGCATGAATCTGCCTGGCAAAATTACCGTTGAGCGGAATATCAAGTGTCATGGATTTAAAATCAAACCCCTTGCCGGGATCGACAGTGAGAGTGGTTTTTATAAAGTTATCAAATTCAAACTCATTTCTGACTGAAAAATTAACATTGTCAAGCACCAGATTTGAAACACTGACGCCGAGATCGGCAGATTTTTCCAGCCATTTAAAATTTTTCTGAACAGTTTTTCTGCCGTTGACAGAGAGTGTGACAGGAGCGGCAAGAAGTTTTTCCGCTTTGCCGGCTTTGACTGAAGCAATAAAACCGTTGTTCAAAGTATATTCAGCAAGCAGAGTTTTGACTTTGCTGTTATTGTAAATCAAAGGTTTATAAGGCGGCAGCACTACACGGTCACGACCGAGTTTATTGTGTTCCCAGGTAAATTTTTCAAACTCGAATTTTTCCTTGAAAGTATTGATTTTGCCGTCTTTAGTTTTGATTTCCGCAACGACAAAATAATTGCCTTTTTTACTGAGTTCAAGCGGAATTTCACAATAAAATCCGACATTTTCAATGCGTTCCGGAGTGCATTTTCTGCCGACGGCATTGCCTTTGGCATCAGCAATATACATCAATGCGGACTCAACTTTTCGCATATCAAAAGGTGTGCCCTGATTTCCGAGACGGACACGAACCTTTTTGAAATAAGGATAAACGCCGAATTCAAGCGAACTGGAATTTTTGGCATCCGGAGCAATCCAGCGTTTTTCCGGCGGATTCTGCCAGAAAAAATTCCGCTGGTAAATAATTTCATTTCGGCTGTTGTAAAAAACAGCCTTGAGATCAAAATTCACACGGGATTTTTCTGTAAAATTGATTTCAATATCCTGACTTTTGCCGGGAGCAAGAGTAATGATTCCGTCTCTGCCTCTGGGGGCTGCTTCAGAAACAATAGAGACAGCATAACGGACTTTCTGAGTCTGAGCAGTCGGATTGTCGACGGTGAATTTTACACTGTTTTCGCCTTTGAGATAATTGTCGCCGAGCGTACGGAAGCGGACATTCGGGGTATTATTGACAAAAACAATGTCGTTCATCTCTTCAGGATTGACAAAAATCATAGCGTTGTTGACTGCAGTCTGCAACGAGGGGTTACGCCATGAACGGGCAAACTGCATTTTCCAACCGGAAACTGCGGCAGGATTTTTTACATTGATGTCTTTCAGCGGGATGCGTACTTCAAGAGTCCAGTATTTTTTGTCAAATCCGGATTTGATTTTGAGATTGGGAGTCCAATTTATCCGTTTTGAAGTCGTAACTCCGCCGTTAAGTATCGGGTATTTGAAATCATAAGTACGGTCGGCAGGATTGACAATCAAATGATAGACTGCATCTCCGACCGGAGAAACAAACAAAAATTCAACTGAATCATCAAGAAAAATCTTGCTGTCACGGCGTTTGTAGCGTGATTTCAATTTAACATTTGAATCAGCATCGGGCATCTCTGTCTGCATGGCAAAATAGATATAATTTTTATCCAATGCAGCAAAAACTCTGCCCTGACGGGAAGATAGAAAATTATTATTGTGTTTAAGCAAACCGAAATTTTCATAACTTCCAATATATTCGTTGGCGGAAATTTTTCCGTCAATGACAGGAGATTTTCTTGAAAAATTGACTTTTGCAATACTTTTTTTCGGAGAAAATTCAACTTTCTTTTCCGCCGCAAAAGCAGAACAGAAAACTCCGGTCACTCCGATAACAGCAAGAATTTTATTGAATGTCATATCTCAAACCTCAAATCAATTTGCAGGATACATACCACCGCCATAAAACGGAATAGCTTTTCTTTTGGTACCGCCGGCACCGGATGTAATATCAGGAATACTTTTTTTAGTTCTGGTTTCAATATGACCGTCCCAGAAAAGCACATTGCCAACGCCCTGATGACGGAGGTCGTCAAACCCTGCCTGCCATGACTGACTGGTATGACCGGAACCTCTAAACTGCCATGCATCACCATAATTCGGGGGGACAACTTTGTTGGTTGTACCGAGTTCATATGTACAGGTTTCAATCATATTACATGCACTTGCAGGCATAATAATTTTGGTAATTTTAGGATGAGTTGCCCAGACAACACCGGCATCACCGCCCAAACTGTGAATATTTACATTCGCACCCCATGACTTCGGTTCATTTGCATTGGAATCAAAAGGAACTTCCGGGCACAGGAATTTTGTACGTTTCTGACCGTTAATATTCGGATATGCAATACCGAGAAATGAAACAAACTGAAACCACCATTTACCCTTCATATCTTCACCGTCAATAACATATTCATTAGCTGTTGTATTGAATTTGTAAGGCATAATGTAATCCTCATAAGCATCTGCGTACAAAATATTTGCAGTACCGGCAGTTTTCATGTTTGACATACAGCTTGCAAGTTTGGCTCTGGCACGTGCTTTGTTGAGTGCGGGGAGCAGCATACCTGCAAGAATTGCGATGATGGCGATTACAACCAGAAGTTCGATAAGTGTGAAGCAACTTCCGATAATTTGTATTATCGGAAGGAAAAAGTAATGTGACACGGCACAGGCCGGGCTGGTACACGGCACAGCCGTATGCAGACGGCAGGGCGTGACAGATAATAAGGAATTTAAGGAAGTTAAGGAATTTAAGGAAAAAACAAATGACTGCACTCCAGTCCGGCTGATGTGGACGCTGACGCGGCTGTCCGGCTGATGCAGAAGGCAGGCAATGGCAATGTCCGACAGGTCTGACCCGTCCGAAAAGTCCGACTGTCCGGCTGATGCAGAAGGCGGTAGGAGTTACGCGGGAGCGAAGATATGTGCTTGACTCAGGGTGCAGTCAACGGCAAATTCCCTAAACTCCCTAAATTCCCTAAACTCCCTAAATTCCTTAAATTCCCTATTGTACGTCATGCCCAGCCATCCGCCAACGGCTGCTTGTCCCGCCGCAGCCTTGTGCGAAGGCGGACGCCGTAATCTGCATCGGGCACAAAATAACGAAAGGATTTGAAGTGGAAAAAAGTTTTCTTTGTTACTTTCTTTCACGGAAAGAAAGTAAGTATTGAGAGTATTGAGAATTTTGAGAGGAACAACAACC
>JAFVUZ010000040.1 GCA_017502435.1 Lentisphaeria bacterium | reverse complement strand
ATACCAAATTCCTCTGCCAGACGTTCTTCCCGCAAAGGAGTTCCCGGCAGTAATTGCTCTGCCATGATTTTCTGCATTATTTTTTCGTAGGCGATGCCCATCGAAGTCGATTTTTTTGCTGCTGCCATAAATTGAAAAATCCCTGTCAATACATATTGTTGTCTTAATATACCGCAAAAGCAATTTTTTTTCAAGTTGTAAAGCCGTATATTCCGTATGAAAAAATGAGCTGAACAATAAAGAATCTATAGAATTTGTTTAAAAAATCAAAAAAAGCATATAAAAAAATAGAAAAAATCAAAATATTCTATTGCATTTTCTTTTTATCCGGTATATATTTGAAATGTTGTCAAGGAAGTGATAATATCTGGAGAATCTGTATGAACGCAAAAAACAATACCTTTCCGAAACTTTGTGATTTACAATCTTTGACCGGAAAAATTGCATTGGTTACCGGTGGAGGACGCAATTTCGGTGCAGAAATTGCCACCGGTTTGGCGGAAGCCGGAGCAACTGTCATTATTACTGCCCGTGAATTATACCGTGCAGAAAGCGGAGCAGAGGAATTATCTGCCGCCTGTAATATGAATTTTATCCCGATGCAGCTGGAATTGACCGATGAGAATTCGGTAATTT
Source organism: Lentisphaeria bacterium (assembly GCA_017502435.1). Taxonomy (GTDB): domain Bacteria; phylum Verrucomicrobiota; class Lentisphaeria; order Victivallales; family Victivallaceae; genus RGIG5270. The sequence goes on along the minus strand of JAFVUZ010000040.1, from coordinate 1,329 downwards.
CTCTTTTTACGACAATAAAAGAACGTTTCGGCAGATTGGATATTCTGGTCAATAATGCCGGCGGTCACTCCCAAAAGGCATGCGGTCTGTTGGAAAAAGAGTCACTGGAAGGGTGGTATGAATTTATAGAATCGAATATGACCGGTACATTTCTGATGATCCGTGAATTTGCGAAATTGATGATGCCGCAGAAGAGCGGCGTCATAATCAACGTGGCAAGTATGGCAGGTATGGTAGGACGTGACCGAAAAATTTACGGAGATGACATGACACCAAATCCTATTGCTTATTCTGCCGCCAAAGCCGGTGTCATCGGTATGACTTATGATTGTGCCGCATATCTTGGAGAATACGGTATCCGGGTAAATGCAATTTCACCCGGCGGATTTGCCAGAACGCAGCCAGAACACTTTATCAGAGATTATTCAGATTTGACGATGCTCAAACGCATGGGACGTGCCGGTTTTGATCTTAAAGGAGCAGTCGTTTTTCTTGCGTCAGATGCATCGGCATATATTACCGGACACAATCTGGTTATTGACGGCGGTTTCACACGGTATAAATAAGGAATTGTGCCATGTTGAAATTTGGAATCATCGGAATGAATGAGGGCAATGGTCATCCGTACTCCTTTGCTGCAGCTTTCAATGGATTCAATAAGAAAGCTCTGCAGACGGATTGTTCTTTCCCGATAATCCGTGAATATCTGATCAATCATCATCGTAATCAGGAGTTTATTCCTGATGCCGGGATCACCCATATCTGGACTCAGAGTATGGAACTTTCCCGGAGCGTGGCAAATGTTTCCAATATTCCTCATATTGCCGGGAGCATTGCCGAACTTGTATCTGAAGTCGATGGTATTATTTTTGCCCGTGATGATATTTGGAATCATTGGGACATGGCAAAAGAATTATTTTCATCCGGCAAACCGGTATATATGGATAAACTTCTGGCTCACAATGAAGATGATTTGAGAAAATTTATTGCTGTAACTGGTAAAAATTATCCTTTGCTGACCGCATCAAGTTATCAATTTGCCCCAAATGTAAAATCTGCGGCTGCGACAATGCCGCTGAACGAGTTGCGTATGGTTCACGGGACAAGTCCGGTTATTTGGGTAAGGTATGCTCCGCATCTGCTCGGAGCATTATTTGCCATTTGCGGCAATGATGTACTTTCAGTTCAAAACTGTGGAAAAGACAGAGAGGATAGTGTATGTCTGACTTTTGCCAATGGAGTTCAGGCGGTATTACAGGTATTTGAGGGAATGGCTCTGCCGATGGGGTTGAAATTCTTTTTCAACACTCCGCATACTCCGGTCGAGGT
>JAFVUZ010000039.1 GCA_017502435.1 Lentisphaeria bacterium | reverse complement strand
GGGGTATGCCGTTCGTTGCTGTCGCAACTCACTATACCCCCGAACCCCCTCAATTTTTTTTATTATCAGTCAATGTTTAGTACAGAGCCAATCAAAAAAACGTAAAGAAAAGAGCATTGAAGGCAGTCAGCCTTCCGAAAAAATACTGCAACTGTCTCTCCATAATAAGAACAGAGTGTTTATTTTAAACTTTGCCGGGCTTATTTCTGATTTCTTGCGTGGATGTGCCAGTTTTTGGAAATGTTGTAGCGGAGGTTCAGAATTTTATTTTCGGTGAAAACAATATCATCTTTGCCCCATGCAACGAGGTGATAAGCAATAATTTCACGATTGCCGATGCCTTTAAGTTCAAATGTGGCAGTACGGTTCGGTCCTTTCATGCCATTGCCGTGGAGGACAAAATCAGCATTGTAATTGGGACGTTCACTTGCAAGAACTCTTTCAAGCATAGCGGCTTCATTATAGGTTTTTGTGTTTTTTGTTTTTGCTGATTCCGGATATGAGAAGCAATAAAGGCTTGTACCTGAATTATTTCCAGAGGCAACGAGAACATACAGATAAAAATACGGGGCTTTGATTGCACGCCGCTGATTTTTTTGCTTTTTCATATTTACGGTGTATTCCAAAGTGACTTTATTCACCTGTTTTCCGGCTTTTTTGCCGCCTTTGCGGGTGGTGATGCCTTTGTTATTGATCGGCATTTTTACATTGGTTGCATAAATGGTGTAATCTGCAGTATTGTCGTCAAAAGCGAGATTCATATTGATATCGGTATCGTAATATTTCAGGATACTTGAAAACGGCAATGTTCTGGTGGTTTTACCGATTTTTATTGTGATGATTTTTTTATCAATGGAAACGATATCGATTTCAGAGATGATTTTTTTCTCTTTTTGTGAATTAAGGTAGATAAGAGTACCGCTGAATGCGGGAGAAATTGCAAAAGCAAACAGCAGCAGGATAATAATTTTTTTCATAAGACCTCCTTATTTTTTCTTTTTGTCGGGCATTGCGTCCTGCAGTTTACGGGCTTCCTGCATGGCATAAAGTTGTTTAATCTGGGTGATGATCGAGCTGTCGGTCATATAACTTAAAGCGGTTTCATATTCAAGCAGACCGAGTTTATATTTTTCCAATAGGCATTGATCCATGGTGCACATACCGCTTTTGCTGCCGATTTGCATTGAAGCACGCAGCTGGTGAGTCTTTCCGTCGGCGATGAGGTTGCTGATTGATGAAACATTGGTCATGATTTCGTATGCCAGAGTCAGACCGCCGTTGGCATCGGGGATAAGTTTTTGACAGATGATGCCGCGGAGACTGCCTGCGACCATGGTACGGATCTGAGCCTGTTGAGCAGGCGGGAAGACGTCAAGAATACGGTTGAGAGTGCTTCCTGCATCGTTTGTATGCAAAGTACCGATAACCAGGTGTCCGGTTTCGGAAGCGGTGATAGCATTTTCAATGGTTTCGAGGTCGTGCATTTCACCTATAACAATGATGTCAGGGTCTTCGCGGAGGGCGGCTTTGAGGGCGGTACGGTAACTGTTTGTGTGCTGTCCGACCTGTCGTTGAGTTACCTGACAGGAACGTGAAACCTGCAGGATTTCGATCGGATCTTCAACGGTGATGATATGATCTTCCCGTCTGGAATTGAGAATATCGACCATGGCACCGAGCGTTGTGGTTTTGCCGCTGCCGATAGGGCCGGTGACCAGAACGAGACCATTGGTGTAGTCAAGCATACGTTCAATAGTTTTGACGGCAGTCGGTAGGTAGCCGAGTTCCTCAAGCGAACAGATATGGTCCGGAACGATGCGGTAAGAACCTGCGATACCGTCTTTGTGCTGCATTACGGCGACACGGAAGCGATCGGGGCCGATTTCGAGGGCGTAACTCAAATCCTGATTTTCGTTGAATTTGGCCTCCTGTTCGGGAGTCAGTAGAATGCGGTTCATACGTTCAGCCTCTTCGGGAGTGATAAGATGATCGCTGAAACGCTGGATTGTAAGTGCTTTTCGCATAAAAGGATAACTCATAGCAGAAATATGCATATCGCTGGCACCGAGCAGACGGAGTTGAGAAAGCAGCAGAACCATGGTATCAGCGACTTCCTGATCGGACATCTGACTGATATTGTCGAGGGGAGGGAGGTCTGCAAATGAAATTTCCGGCTGCACCGGAGCGAAAATGTCCGGAGCAGTGCCGCTTTGAGCCTGTTGGACTGCGAAATCGAGAACGGTCTGGATTTGTTCCATGAATGACTGAACAGAATCTTCATCCATATTTTGAGCCAGATTATTGAGCATGGTCTGTGCGTAAGTTCCCAAATCCGGTTCATTCATTGACTGATACAGTTCAGTACAGAAATCGACAGTTACTATTTCGTTGGAAACGAGAGCGTAAATAAACCATTGGATTTCAAGATTCATCGGAAATTCCTTTCATTTTGCAAATCAGTTTTTATGAAATATAGTACACAGTTTTGAAAAATGCAATTTGATTTTATCGGAAAATGGTATTGTTTTTAAAAAAAATGCAAAAAAAAGCCTTTGAAATCAATTTATGACATCAAAGGCGGTGAATTTTTGAAATTTTTTGTCAAGGGGAGTCGATGCCGACAATTTTGCGGACATTCTCTCCGTATTCAGAAAAAACGCTGAAAAGCATTATACAGCTGAGTGCCACCAATGCCAATACAACCAGTGCGACAACGTACTCAAAAAGTACCTGTCCTGCTGAAATTTTCCTGTTTTTTCTGCTTTTTCTGAGCATATATTTCAGTTTCGTTGTGCGACAATGTCATTATTTTCATTGAGGACAATGACACGCGGTTTGTGAGTTTTGCATTCTTCTTCATTGAAAATGGAAAATGCCATGATTGTAACGACATCTCCAACGCTGCCGAGATGAGCGGCGGGGCCATTGAGGCAGAATCTTTTTGAGCCGTTTGCACCGGGGATTGCATAAGTTTCCAGACGGGAACCGTTGTTACGGTTAACGACGAGGATTTTTTCGTAAGGAAGAATTTTGGCGGCTTCAAGGTAATCGCCGTCGATTTCCAGACTTCCTTCATAATTTATTTCGCAGTGGGTGAGACGTGCAGTATGAATTTTTCCTGAAAGTAATTGTTTTTGCATAATAGAATCCTTTTGTTATTTTCCATAATATACATTATATGGGGGCAAAATCAACAGAAAATATCATAAATATTGCGGATTTTTTTAACATTAACTTGACAGAACGGCTTTTTGATAGTAAATTATAAATATACAAAAATTTAACCCATACAAGGAGTTATTATGTCAGACAATTACAGTTTCCGCAGTCTTGTCGATGAAATCGGCAAAGCCCCAAAAGATTTTACCAAAAAAGACATTATCAAATTTATCCGTGACAATGAGATCCGTCACATCAACTTCCAGTATCCCGCCGGCGACGGCCGTCTGAAAACCCTCAACTTTGTCATCAATGACGGTGATTATCTTGAAGAGATCCTTTCATGCGGTGAACGTGTTGACGGTTCAAGTCTTTTCCCCTTTATCGAAGCAAACAACAGTGACTTGTATGTTGTGCCCAAATTCCGCACTGCCTACATGGATCCTTTCTGTGAACTGCCGACTTTGAATTTTCTCTGCTCTTTCTTCAACAAGGACGGCAATCCGCTTGAAAGTTCTCCCGAATACACTCTGCACAAAGCCTGTGAAGCCTTCAAAAATACTACCGGCATGGAATTTCAGGCAATGGGCGAACTTGAATATTATGTTATCGCTGACGATGATGAAGCATATCCCGCTGTTGACCAGAAAGGTTATCATGAATCTGCACCTTATGCCAAATTCGGTGAATTCCGTCAGCTTTGCATGAATTACATTGCCCGCACCGGCGGTCAGATCAAATACGGCCACTCTGAAGTCGGCAATTTTGCTCTTGACGGCAAAATTTACGAACAGAACGAAATCGAATTTCTCCCCGTCAATGCCGAAGAAGCCGCTGAACAGCTTACCGTTGCCAAATGGGTCATCCGCAACCTCGCTTATCAGGAAGGTCTGGATGTTACTTTCGCTCCCAAAATCACTGTCGGTAAAGCAGGTTCCGGTCTCCATGTCCACTTCCGCGTTGTCAAAGACGGTTTCAATCAGATGCTCAAAGACGGAGCTCTTTCAGATGATGCCAAACGTGCAATCGCCGGTATGATGACTCTTGCACCTTCAATTACCGCTTTCGGCAATACCAATCCGACTTCATATTTCCGACTGGTTCCGCATCAGGAAGCTCCGACCAACGTCTGCTGGGGCGACCGCAACCGTTCCGTACTCGTCCGTGTACCCCTCGGCTGGACTGCCAAAAAAGATCTCTGCAGTCAGGCAAATCCCGGTGAAACTTCCGCCAAGTATGATACCACTCAGAAACAGACCGTTGAAATGCGTTCACCCGATGGTTCCGCCAATGTTTACTGGCTGATTGCCGGACTTGCCGTTGCCGCACGTCATGGCTTTGAAATGGCTGACGCATTGGATGTTGCTGCTAAAACTTACGTCAATGTCAATATCCACAAAGCTGAAAATGCAGATGTTCTCAACCGTTTGAGTGTTCTGCCCGACAGCTGCGAAGCTTCTGCAGAATGTCTGGAAAAACAGCGTGATATTTACGAAAAATACGGTGTTTTCGCACCTGCCATGATCGACGGCATCATCGCCGGTCTCAAATCATTCGGCGACCGCACCCTCCGTCAGGACATCGGCAATGATCAGAACAAGATTCTGGCACTTGTCGAAAAATATTTCCATTGCGGATAATATTTTTGTAAAACTGATAGAATGTTGTTTTCGGGGGCGGGGAAAAAACCTTGTTGAAACAAGTTTCTTTTCCCCGC
>JAFVUZ010000038.1 GCA_017502435.1 Lentisphaeria bacterium | reverse complement strand
TAAGGATATAACGATTTTCGAGACCGTCGCCTTCGACCACTCAGCCATCTCTCCGCTTGTGTGTTTTGTCTAATATAATACCTTTTTTCGATTTTTCAAAAAAAATTTTGATATTTAGCATTTATTTTTGCGTTTTTTACTTGAAATATTCACTTTTTATTGTATTCTAAATAAGAAAACATTTCTCTATTATAAAACACACAAGGAGTTTCATCATGAATAATGACAATATGCACACAATTTCCGTTCTGGTTCAAAATAAATTCGGCGTTCTCGCCAGAGTAGCCGGCCTCTTCAGCGGTCGCGGATACAACATCTCTTCTCTCACCGTTACCGCTACAAATAACCCCGATATTTCAAAAATGACCATCGTTACCTGCGGCGACGCTCAAATCCTCGAACAAATCGATAAACAACTCCGCAAACTCGTCGATGTCATCTCCGTCACCGACCTCACAGGTAGCCGGTTCGTCGAACGTGAACTCGTCCTCGTCAAAGTCAAAGCTGAAACTGCCGCAAAAAAAGCAGAACTCATTCAAATCGTTCAGATCTTCGGTGCCAAATTCGTCACCGTCAACAAAAAAGAACTCGGTATCGAACTCTCCGGCAGATCAAATGTTATTGACAACTTTATTGATATGGTAAAAGATTTCGGCATCGTCGACCTCGCACGCAGCGGACGTGTCGCCGTTGCTAAAGAATAATCACAAAAGGAATTTTTAAATGTTATTCGGTTTTATTGATCCTTTATATCTGATGTTCGCCCTCCCCGGCTTCATCCTCGCTCTCATTGCGGAATTGATGGTCAAGGGAACTTTTGCAAAATACGACCACATTGCCGCTTCAAGCGGTATGACCGGGGCTCAAGCAGCTTACAGACTTTTGCAGGATGCTGGAATTTATGATGTACAAATTGAGGAAACTCACGGATTTTTGAGCGACCATTACGACCCGACTGCAAAAAAACTCCGTCTCTCCCCCGGAGTTTTCCGCTCTCAAAGTCTCTCTGCCATCGGTGTCGCCTGTCATGAAGCAGGTCATGCTATCCAGCACAAAGAGGCTTATGCTCCGCTCAACCTCCGCAGTGCGTTGGTTCCTATCGCTCAATTTTCTTCTCCGGTTTCATATTTTATGATTCTGGCCGGCTTTCTGTTTCAATCTCAAAATCTGATTCTGCTGGGAGCAATATTTTTCGGTGCAGCGGTCCTTTTCTCTCTGGTAACACTGCCGGTCGAATACAATGCCAGCAGCCGGGCAAAACGTCTGATGCAGAGTGCCGGTATTGTGACTTCCCGTGAAGCAAGTTCCGCAGGAGCCGTTCTCAATGCCGCATTTATGACATACGTTGCTTCTGCAGTAAATTCACTTCTGATACTGCTTTATTACCTCGTCCGTGCCGGCGTTCTGGGAGGCAGAAGGGATTAAAATGGCAAAAGAAAAAATCATACAATCAGCCAATTTCAAACGTGACTATATTACAACAATGGCTGTGGGAATTTTTATTCTCATGGTTGCTTGTGAACTTTTTGTCGCTATAGGGACTCCCATCGCCATCAGCCACTCAACGCTCTATGCCGAACACGGCACAAGACAGAAAATGGTCTCATCTTTTGACTCGCTCCGTTCTCAATGCAACCAGAAAACAAAAGTTCAGAATCCGGTCGCTGTTATGGAAAAAGGTCTCATCAGATGGGACCTCGATCTGCTGTCTTCACACCTGCGTGAATACAACCGCTCAATGCCCGTTGAAGATGTAGAAAATGTCATTCAGGACATTCAGCAATACAACACAATATTGCTCCGGCTCAACAAAAATGAACCTGTCCCGTATTGTCAGGCTCAAACTCTCAAACTCGACAAAATCGTCAATCGTATAGAAAATCAACTCAACTCCCGCAAGGAGTTATAATCCATAAAATCAAGGTGTAAAATGTCAAAAGTCCATGTAGTTATCCCCGCCCGTTATGCAAGTTCACGCTTCCCCGGCAAAGTCCTTGCCCCCCTCTGCGGCAAGCCGATGATCCAGCACGTTTATGACCGTGCCTCACTCTCTGATGCAGATGAAATTTTTATTGCTACCGATGAGCCGAAAGTTTATGATGCAGTAACCAAATTCGGCGGCAAATGCATCATGACCTCAGCAGAACACCAGTCCGGAACCGACCGCATTTATGAAGCAATCAACTCTCTGCAGGAAAAACCGGATATCGTCATCAACGTTCAGGGCGATGAACCGCTTATTCCCACCAGCGTCATCAATGAATTGATTCAGGTCATGAAAGACAATCCGGATCTGCCGATGGCAACTGTCGCCGTCAAACTTGACCGTGCATATGTAAATGATCCCAACAAAGTCAAAGTCATTTTTGACAAAAACAACCGTGCAATTTATTTCAGCCGTGCCCCGATCCCATTTGTCCGTGAAGGCGGAATTGCAGCTCCTGCATATCTGCACTGGGGAATTTATGCTTACCGGTTTGACGCACTCAAACGCTTCGTCGCCCTCCCCCCCGGCAAACTGGAAAATTGCGAAAAACTTGAACAGCTCCGTGTCCTCGAAGACGGAATGCCCATTTATGTTGTAGTTTCCGACCTCCAAAGCGTCGGCGTGGATACTCCCGAAGATTTGGAAGAAGCCGAAAGAAAAATGAAGGAACTCATGTAATGAATACTGTCAAACTCAACAATATCACCATAGGCGAAGGCAAACTCGTTCTGCTCGGCGGTCCCTGCATGGCAGAAACACTTGAAACCTGCCTCGAAGTTGCAAAATTTCTAACCGCTTTGACAAAAGAACTTGACATTCAGTATATTTTCAAAGCCTCTTATGACAAAGCAAACCGCTCCGCCGGAAACACCCGCCGCGGTCCCGGTCTCGTTGAAGGTTTGAATTTTCTTGCAAAAGTCAAGGAAACTTACAATGTCCCCATCGTCACCGATATTCATAATCCCAATGAAGCTGCAGAAGCAGCAAAAGTTGCCGATGTGCTGCAGATACCGGCATTTCTCTGCCGCCAGACTGATTTGCTCCTCGCCGCAGGCGAAACCGGAAAAATCGTCAATATCAAAAAAGGTCAGTTCATGGCTCCCGAAGATATGAAAGGGGCAGTCGAAAAAGTCCGTATGACCGGCAACAATCAAGTCATGCTGACCGAACGCGGAACCAGTTTCGGTTATCACAATCTGGTCGTTGATATGCGTGGTCTTTATACAATGAGGCAGATGGACGTGCCGGTAATTTTTGATGCAACACACTCAGTACAGCTCCCCGGAGGCCTCGGCAGCAGTTCCGGCGGTGCCCCGCAATTTATCCCGACACTTGCAAGAGCAGCGGCAGCAGCCGGTATCGACGGTATTTTCGCAGAAGTCCACCCCCGTCCCGCCGAAGCATGGTCTGACGGTGCAAACTCAATGGACTTCGCCAGAGCAGAAAAAGTTTTAAAAGAGGTAAAAGCAATCCATGAACTTGTCAGACAAAGCTAAAAAAATCAAAGTTATCGTCCTCGATATCGACGGCGTTCTCACCGACGGCAGATTCGGATATGACAACAGCAGTGAAAACGAGATAAAGTTCTTTCACGCCCGCGACGGCCACGGTATCACACTTGCCAGACGTGCAGGATTGAAAGTAGGTGTACTGTCCGGCAGGATCTGTGCTGCAAACCGTAAACGCGCCGCCGAACTCAATTTTGATTTCTGCAAAGAAAACTGTCACTCAAAAGGCGAAGGTTTTCAGGAACTTATCGCTGAACTCGGTGTCAATGCAGATGAATGTCTCTATATAGGAGATGATGTCGTCGATGCATTGCCTATGTCCATGGCGGGAGTTTCCGTCGTCGTCAATGACGGCGAAGACATTCTTGATAAAGTAGCTGATTTCAGAACTGAAACCAAAGGCGGCCACGGTGCCGTCCGTGAAGTTATAAACTGGCTGCTTAAAGAACAGGGACTCTATCAAACATTTGTTATGGAAAGATATTTCCCGAAAAACGATTAAGGAGGCAAATATGATCTTCAAGGCTTTTTTCAAAAACGTTATCACAAGAAGCGGTCTTTTCAAAGCAAAACTTTCCTCTGCCGATCTCTACTCCTACACTTTGAGTATTGACAACGGTGCGGAGGTCATGGAGGCTTTTGCCGCATTCGCACGTGAACGCAAAATCAGTCACGGTTCCATCCGCGGCATCGGAGCAGTCGAATCTGCGACCTTGCGTTTTTTTGATCCGATAAGCAAAACTTTCAAAGATCATGAATTCAATGAACAAATGGAAATAGCACATCTTGAAGGTAATATTTCAACACTTGACGGCAAAGTTTACCTGCACGTCCACGCCGTTCTCGGCAAATCAGACTGCTCAACCGTCGCCGGACATTTGCTCAAAGCAAAAATCAAAGGTGCGGGTGAATTTTTCATTCAGCGTTATTCGGGCAAATTTGAACGTAAATTTTCCGAAGAAATAGGTCTCAATATTTACGATTTCTGATAAAAAAGCGGTTTTTTTATGAAAATACTCAAAATGATACGGCAGATACTTGCCCCGAAATACAAATTCGCGGCACTGGTACTGATTGTCATGATGAGTATCGGTGCATTGCTGGAAATTGCCGCTCTGGCAATGCTTATGCCGCTGGTAACGGCTTTTGCACAGCCGGAACTTTTTCACAGCAACAAGTACCTGAAAGCTGTTTATGAATTCGTGTCGCCGTCAAGTCTGCAGCAGTTCATGATTTATGCGGCAGCAACGATGATAATTACATATTTATTGAAAAATATCTATAATTTTGCGTTTTTTTATGCTCAGACATGGTACACAAAAAAGATAACTTTGAATTTTACCAACCGTGTTTATCAAAATACCGTTGAACATCCGTACGAATATTTTCTCAACGTTGACAATTCTGAACTTATCAACCGCATATCGCAAATCGGAACTTTCGGTCAAACATTTCTGATACCATTTTTTATAATGCTTTCAGAAATTATGGTGCTGCTGGTTCTCGGAACAGCAATTATCATTCTGGTTCCTGAAATTGCTGTTGCAGTTTTTGTTTCAAGCCTGCTGGTACTTGGGAGTTATTATCTGCTGACGCGGAAAATAATTGAACGCAACGGCAAAAAAATGCATCTTGCTTTGTCGGACCTGCTGATGCAACTGACACTGACATTCAATGCAATCAAAGAGATTAAACTTGCCAAAAATGAAAGTTATTTCAGATCGCAGGTCCATGATGCACAAAACCGCTATATGCAATCCATAAAAAATTTTTATGACATCGGCAATATTCCCCGAATGCTGTTGGAGTCATGGACAGTTATGATTGCCATGGGGATACTGATTTATATGCTTGCAAATGGAGAGAGCACAGCGAAAATCATCTTTCTTGCAGCGTTTTTTCTGGGGGCAACGTTCCGCATTCTGCCGTCATTGACCCGCATACAGCACAATTTATTCAGTGTCAAACAATACTACTATTTATTCACGCTGATTCACGAAAGTCTCTGCTTCAAAGCTCCGGGAAATGCAAAAATGCAGGAGATTGAGGAATTTGATTTCAATAAAGAACTTGTACTTGAAAACCTCTCCTTTGCCTATCCCAACGGTGACGGTCACAAAATTATAAATGACTTCAATTTGACCGTCAAAGCAAATGAATGTATCGCTTTTACCGGAGTCAGCGGATGCGGCAAAACAACCTTGATCGACCTCGTCTGCGGACTGCTGAAGCCTGCCTCCGGAACAATTTCAGTAGACGGCAGAGATATTCAGGAAATCCTCACCTCATGGCAGAAAAGCATCGGCTATGTGCCGCAGGAACCGTCACTTTTCAATCTGTCTCTCAGAGAAAATATCGCTCTCGGCATCCCTGCAAATAAAATTGATAACGAACGGCTGAACGAAGTTGTCAAACTTGCCCGCATCGACAATTTCATTCAATCCCTTCCTGACGGACTCAACAGCTGCATAGGCGGCAAAAATATCCGGCTTTCCGGCGGTCAGAAACAGCGTATCGCCATCGCCCGTGCCCTTTACCGCAATCCGAAAATCCTGATTATGGACGAAGCAACCAGTGCCCTTGATGCCGCTACTGAAGCAGAATTTGCCGATTCCATAATATCTTTAAAAGGTAAAGTCACTATCCTGATGATTGCTCACCGCGAAAAAATGGTTGCCGTATGCGACCGGGAAATCCGCCTTGGCTGAAAAACAAATGATAACTGTAAACTTAAAGAGGTTAAAACAATGTTGAAAAGTTTATTTTTCAGTTTTATTTTTTCATTCTGTTGTGTTTCTGCGGCAAATCCTGTAATATACCGTGTCGGAATACGCACAAATCTGGAATTTCTTGAAAAAGGCAGACCTGAACGACTGGATCTTTATTATCCTGCCGATCCGCGGCCGGGTGATAAATTCCCCGGAATTGTTATTATTCATGGCGGCAGCTGGTGCGGAGGTATACGTAATGCTGACAGAGAAATCAATATCGGCTCCAACCTTGCACGCATGGGATATGTCTGCATAAGTATTGATTATCGTTTGGCAACAGCGGCAAATCTGAAAAAATACGGCAGAACCTTCCCGACTGTTATCCATGATTGCAAAAAAGCAGTTCAATGGTTGAGAAAAAATGCAGATAAATTGAATGTGGATGCAAGCAAAATCGGAGCTCTCGGCTGTTCTGCCGGCGGTCATCTTGCCGCATTGCTCGGTGTCGCAGGTCCGGATGCAGGTCTTGAACCGGAATCTTCCGGCAAAAAAATTGATACTTCCATTCAGGCTTGTGTGAATTTTTACGGGGTCACTGACTTTGCAGGATTCAAATCAAAATCTGCAGCAAGCAAATACCAGTGCAATGTCATGGGCTCATTGCCGACTGAAAAGCCTGAAGAATGGAAACGTATGTCGCCGGTTGAGCAAGTCAATGCGAAAGATGCCCCTATGCTGCAGATATATGCTTCAAATGATAAACTTGTACATTACAGGCAGGCTGAAATAATGAAAAAAGAATTGGACCGTCACGGCGTTTATAATGAATATATTCTGCTTGACGGATTCGGACATCAATTCAATTTACAAAGATGGTTTAAAATGAAGTTACCCAAATTTGTCCGTCAGCGTGTATTTGCATTTTATGACCGTTTCCTGAAAAATATGTCAGCAAAAGAATCCGCCAGGCGTTTTGCCGCACTGGAAAATTATGAAAAAAATCATCCTGAAGCCTCGCATTACGGCATTCTATCACTTTTTTCCGGCAAAATAGAAAAAACTGAACAAGGTATTGCACTTGATTTCCGCGGCAGAAAAAAGTTTTTTGAGCCGTCTTTTGATATGCATCTTGAAAAACTTGTGCCTGCTTCAACAGCAGTCTTGCGTGAAGGCGTCAAGGTCAGAGTTTACGGCAGCAAACGTGCCGATGGTTCGCTTGAATGTACTGAAATCCATTCTCCTGTGCCGTATTCGAGAGGAATTGAAAAATACTACGGCATTCTCAGGAAAAAAGACAATTCATGGTTGCTTGAAAATGTGAAAAGTAAAAAAGTCACCAATCTGATAATCACTGATAAAACAAAGATTTACTTCTGTAAACCGATAAAATTGTCAGAACTGAAATCCGGCAGCCGCATCGCAGTCATGCACTCCCGTGATTACGGCGATATTGGTAAAATTGTTTACGGTCTTTTTACAGAGTAAAAACAATATTCTGTCATAAATACAATATAATACTTTACCTGAATATCGGTCAATATTCAGTACAGCATCGTAATATTTTCAAATTTTCAGAATGCTGCACTTCAGTAAATGAAAAGCATTTCACGGTATTTCGGCAGCGGCCAGCGGCGGTCATCAACCTGAATTTCAAGCGAATCAACAATGGTACGGAGTTTATTCATACCATCAATAATTGCACTTGAATCCTGAGCGAGTGCATTTTCCATATTACTGCATTCAGCAATCAGAGCATTTACATCTGAAGCAAGTTTTGCGGCATTGTCTTTGAGCATGGGGACAGAAATTCCGGTGCGAATTGACTTGTCAAGCGTATCAAGAACTGCATTCAACTCCTCCTGCACGACCGGCAAAATGACATTTCCGGCAATTTCCAGAGCCAATTCACCCTCAATGCGAATACGGCGGTTGTATTCACTCAAAAAGACTTCATAACGTGAACGCATTTCTGTTTCGGAAAAAACACCGTACTTCCGGCAAAGTTCAATATTTTCTTTTTTGAGCAGAGGTTTGAGAGCCTCAGGTGTTGTACGGAGATTTGGAAGTTTGCGGCGGGCGGCCTCTTCCTCCCATTCGCGGCTGTAATTATCACCGTTGAAAATAATTTTCTTGTGCTTTTTGATAATCTTCTGCAAAAGTGTCTGCAGTTTGGTATTGAATTCTTCCGGAGCAAAAGTTTCAAGTTCAGATGAAATTTTGTCCATTGATTCAGCAACAATAGTGTTGATAATAACACAAGCACCGGCACATGACTGACTTGAACCGGGTCCGCGGAACTCAAATTTATTACCGGTGAAAGCAAAAGGACTGGTTCTGTTGCGGTCAGTTGCATCTTTGGGAAGCGGCACGAGAGCATCGACTCCGATTTTCATGCTTCCTGCTTTTTTGCTGGCGGATTTGCCGCCTTTTTCGATCTGGTCAATAATTTCATTCAGCTGATCGCCGAGAAAAATCGAAATAATAGCGGGCGGAGCTTCATTCGCTCCGAGACGATGGTCATTTCCGGCACTTGCAGTCGCAGAACGCAGCAGATCACTGTGCATATCAACTGCACGGATAATAGCGGCAAGCACCGTCAGAAAGATTGCGTTCTGATGCGGATTGTCGCCGGGGTCAAGCAAGTTGTCATTACCGTAAGAAATGGACCAGTTATTGTGTTTACCGGAACCGTTAACGCCGGCAAAAGGTTTTTCATGCAGCAAAGCAACCAGACCGTGACGTTCTGCAAGCTGGCGGATCATCTCCATAATGAGCATATTATGATCGACAGCAAGATTGAGTTCTTCAAATATCGGAGCGATTTCAAACTGAGCCGGAGCCGCTTCGTTGTGGCGTGTTTTGGCAGGGATACCGAGTTTCCAGAGTTCAACTTCAAGTTCCGTCATAAAATTGAGGATTCTCGGCTTGATGGAACCGAAATAGTGGTCGTCCAACTGCTGATGTTTAGCAGGAACCACACCGAAAAGTGTACGTCCGCACTGCAGCAGATCGGGACGGTTCAGATAAAACTTTTTGTCGATCAGAAAATATTCCTGTTCAGGTCCGAGAGTAATGGCAATCGCTTCTCCGGTACGGTTAAAACATTTCATCAGCCTTGCAACAGATTTTTTCAAAGCCTGCAAAGAACGCATAAGCGGTGTTTTTTTGTCCAGTGCCTCTCCGGTATATGAACAAAAAGCAGTCGGAATACAAAGAGTTGCACCGTTTGCATGACGCTTGATAAACGCCGGACTTGTCGGGTCCCATGCAGTGTAACCGCGGGCTTCAAAGGTACTGCGGAGACCGCCGGAGGGAAAACTTGAAGCATCCGGCTCGCCTACAATAAGATTTTTGCCGGAAAATGCCATAATGGCAGTGCCGTTTTTTATCTCAAGAAAAGAGTCATGTTTCTCTGCAGTTGAACCGGTCAGCGGCTGAAACCAATGCGTAAAATGAGTTGCTCCGCGATCCAGAGCCCACTCCTTCATCGCACGGGCGACGTCAGCGGCAATAGCCGGGTCGAGCGGAGTATTTTCAGTAACAGTATGCTGCAGTTTGACGCAAATATCCTTGGGCAGATATTTCTGCATGGTCTCTTCGTTGAAAACATCCTCTGCAAAATAATCAAACTTGACTTCGGATGCAGTACCCGGAACGGGATTATTTATTTTTGCGATCTGGCTGACTGCATTTATTCTGCTGCAATTACTCATATCAGACTCCTTATTACTGAAAAATTAACATCTTCGTAATATACAGCAAAAATGCATCAAAAGCAAATAAATGTTTAAGATTTTTTGCAGTTTGGTGCCACTTTATGTTTTATGCTGTTCCGCAAAAGCAAAGTTTGTAAAAAAATGGCTCTGTACTAAACTTTGATTGATAATAAAAAAAAATTGAGGGGGTTCGGGGGTATAGTGAGTCGCGACAGCAACGAACGGCATACCCCTGATGTGGCTAATCCGGCGAAAGATTTGTTTCGTCATTCCGCAAAAAAGCGGGAGGACGAAACAAACATTTCGCCGAAAAAATAGCTAAACACTACACAGCCGCCGACATTCACGCACCAGCGTAATATCGCACCGGGTCGTACCCGGCGCCGGGAATACAAGGGGGCGGCGTAAGCCCCCTTGTAATAAAAAATCAGTCTACGTTTAGTACACAGC
>JAFVUZ010000003.1 GCA_017502435.1 Lentisphaeria bacterium | reverse complement strand
GAAACACCGCCGTCTGCTCCGAAAAGTACGGATTCACCCAGCAATTCTTCAGGACCGACAAAAATTGAAAAATCTTCTCTCTCCTTCAACGTCAGCAGAACTTCATGAAAGTCCGGCATATTGGCGGAACTGTCTTTGTAGCCGCGGATATTGGGGATTTCAGCAAGTTTTTTAACCAGAGACGGCTTCATATAAACTTTGGTCATGCTCGGCATATTGTAAACAAAAAGCGGGAGTTTGCTTGTTTCAGCCAGATATTTGTAATAATCCAGAAGTTCAGGTTCTCCGAGATTGAAATAACAGGGAGGGGCAGCAACTACACCGTTTGCTTTACATTCAAATGCAAACTGTGCCTGTTCAACTGATTCCTGACAGGCAGCAGAAGAAATGCCGACCAGTACAGGAATACGGTTGTTGACGATGCGGATGGATTCTCTGACCATATCCTGTTGCACTTTGTAACCGACGGCGGGACCTTCTCCGGTAGTACCGAGGACGAAAAGTCCGTGAATACCTCCTGCGATCATATGTTCAATCAAGCGTTCAAGACCTGCAACATCAAGTTCACGGGTTGCAGTGAGCGGAGTTATGGCGGGCGGAATAATTCCTTTAAATTCTTTCATATAGAACCTCATTTTGTTGAATTTATTGAATTTTATGATATAAGATACTGCATTTTGCAGAAATGTCAAGAGAAAAATTTTGTTTTATACTTGACAAAGAGTTGTTTTGATAGTAAATTGAGAAAAAACATATCAAAAAGATGGGATATTTATTATG
Source organism: Lentisphaeria bacterium (assembly GCA_017502435.1). GTDB lineage: Bacteria > Verrucomicrobiota > Lentisphaeria > Victivallales > Victivallaceae > RGIG5270. The sequence goes on along the minus strand of JAFVUZ010000003.1, from coordinate 23,605 downwards.
AAGAAACTTTTTAATGATTTTTTGAAAAATATTGACGGCAGTGAACTTGTCCGCAGAACTGTTGAATTGTGCAGAATTGAAGGCGGTCAGACTTTCAGTGATTATGCACGTTCCGCAGAACATATTCTGCAGAAAATGAAAGAATACGGTTTCCCGAATGCAGAAAAAATTCTCTATCCTGCTGACGGCAGAACTGTTTATCATGATAAAATAATGCCGCTTGCATGGGATTTGACTGTCGGCAGATTGACTTTGTGCAATAAGGAACGCACTGTGGCGGCAGATTATTCACTTGAGCCTTTGAGTGTCATAAAAGGCTCATCCGGTGTCGCTCCGGCAGGGGAAACAATGCGTATTATTTCTCAATCGCAGCTGCTTGGCGGTGAAGATCCGACTGATGCACTGGTGATGCTCAATAATGATACTGCACCTGACAACTCAATTTTGAAACACGTCCTTGACCTCGGAGCAAGAGGTATCATAAGTGATTATATGACTGCCCGTTACGAAACTCCCGATCAGGTGCATTGGGCAAACGGCTGTACAGAAGGTGAACACTGGCACTGTATCGAAGGCGACCGTCCGTTTGTCGGTTTTTCTGTCACTCCGGTCATGGGAGATAAAATCCGTTCAATTATTTCCAAACAGGAACTCAAGGCTTTTGTCGAATGCGACGGTTATAACCATGTAGGGGAATTTGCCGCTGTAACTGCCATGCTGCCGGGGAAACGCAAAGAGGAACTGTGGGTGATTGCTCACGCTTATGAACCGTTTCTTGATGATGACAGTGCAGGAGTAATTGCAGGCATGGAAGTTATGCGTCAGATGATGCAGAGAGGTGAACTTGAATACTCATTGCGTATTATTTTTACTCTCGAAGTTTACGGGTTTGCCGCCTATCATTCAAATTTCAGGGGCGAAGTCCTCGGAGCATTGAATCTTGATGCTCTGCCGTGCTTCAAAGAACGTAATCATGTCATATGTCCTCCGTATCCTGATCAGCGTAAACCGTTCCGCGGCTTTGAAGTGCTTGACCGCATGGTTGCAGAACTTCAGGAAGAACTGCATCTCAAAAAGGGCGAATATGCAGATTATGATGATATGTCTCTCAGTGACTGCACCACAGGCGTTCCGACTTTCTGGTTCCACGGCGATTTTGATAATACAACAAGATACTGGCACAACGGCAGTCAGCGTAATGTTGAGAAAATGGATGCGGTAATTTTTGCTCAGGCAGTCGCCGCCGCTTCCTGTTGGGCTTATGAAATTCTGTCAAAAGTTCATGAAAATATCCAGCCGGTAAAAATCGAATTGAAAGAATATCCTTCCGGTAAATACCGTGATTATGCAAAAGAATTGATTTACCGCCGCAAAACTGCAGGTTTTCCGCATGACTTTGCTGCAGTGCCGCGTGAATTCCGGAAACGTTTGCCGGACCGTCTGATTTACGGACCTTTGAGTGGTATATTGACCCGCATGGATGGTAAAAAAACTTTTGCTGAATTGCTTCAGGAAATCGAAGCATTGTGCAATCGTGATTTCAGTGAAGAAGAGATCAAAAAATATATTGATTCAGTGAATTATCTTGCAGATTACGGTTACATTGAAGTCGTCAAACGTCCCGAAATCACCCGTGAAGATTTGAAACGTGCCATCCGGGAGGCTGGAATTTGTGAGGGGGATCTTGTTGCAGTTCATGCTTCTGTGTCCAGATTCGGGTATATTGCAGGCGGTGCAAAAACACTTATCAATGCCATTGCCGATGTTGTCGGAGAAAAAGGAACTGTAATGTTTGCCGCATTGACCACCCCCTATGCAATGCTCGGCGGAATTGCCAACCGCACCTGGAAATTCCGTCCCTATGATCCGCAGGACCTTTCGCAAATCTGGACAGGTGAAATCGGACGCTGTCTGCTCCGTGAATTTCCACAGGCCATCAGAAGCCCCCATGCAACTCATTCATGGGCAGGTTTCGGACCGCTGGCAGAGGAGTGTTTGATGGAGCATAAAGAGAACGACAATCCGGTCGGATATAATTCCCCGCTCGGCAAAGCTCTCCGGCGCAACGGTAAAATTCTTTTTGCCGGAACCGGACTTGCACCCACGACTTTTCTGCACTATCTGGAGACAGAATTTGGTTCAGTATATCTGCTGCCTGCATTATGTCAGGTAAAAGAAGGCAATGACCGCCGTTATATTTTCATTGAAAAACATCTGCCGGGACACCGTGATTTTTATCGTCCTGATGCAGAAAACAGCAAATTTTATCAGCGTGCATTTGCCAAAGGACTTCAAATCGGTCAAGCCGAGGCCGGACTTGCTTCAATGCAGGTCGTCGGTTTGAAACAGCTTTGGGAAATCGGTTCAGAATTGATTCAGCAGGATCCGGATATTCTGCTCTGTGACAATCCTGATTGTACATTCTGTGCCAAATGGAAACGCTCAACTGCTGAAAAATGATGATATTTTATGCGGGCAGGGGGGAGAAATCCCCCGCTGTTTGATTTGAATTGCTGCTTGTTGCATTGTCAGCGTTTTATTTCGGCGGCGGATATGAGAGAATTAAGAAGTTTTTCAAGATAGATACCGCTTTTGCGGCTTTCAAGTTCGGTACGGATAAAGAAAGAGGCTTTATCCAGCGGAATATATTGCGGAGCTTTTCGCTGATTCACTTTCAAAATGGCGTAATAATTGGGAAATTCAATGATATGCGATGGCTCATTGAGCGGCATTTGAGCGGCTCTGGCGGCAAGTTCCGGCGGAAATGAGTCAATGCCGAAAAAGTTTTCCGGAAGTTTGGAATTTATCTCTTTTGCAAGTTTTTCAAACCTTACTCCCTGCAAAAGCTGCTGGTAGGCATTTCTGATTGATGCAAAAGCATTTTTATCTTTTTTATCAACTGCGATAAAAGCAATATCTACTTTGGCATCATGCATGAAAATATTCTGATTTACGCGGTAAAAAAATTCTATCTGGTCATCTGAAACGGCAATTTCATGTGGTTTCTTTTTTTTAAGATAACTCTGCAGAGCAACAGTCAATTGACGGTCAGCATCGGATGCAAGTGTGCTTATTGTACTGTTTTTGTATTTGAGTTTTTTGAGTTCAGAGGGGAATTTTTTTATGGAGTCACGCAGATATTTTTCTGTATTTTTGCGTGACGGGGGGAAGCCTTCACGGGTCAGAAAATCGGCAACGAGCGTATAATAAATTTTTTCGTCAAGCACCTGTTCAATGGCATCGAGCAGTTCGGGATAACTGTAATCTTCAAAGTCCGGATGTTTCTCCATAACCCATTTTGCAACCATTTTGACAGTGAATTTATGGCCGTTGAACTCTGCCATGACTTCGGGGTATTTTTTCATTGTCAGCAGGAGTTTTGCTTCCCGGCGGGTGTTTTCATCCACTGTTTTCGGGGCGGCAAAAACGGTAAAAAAACAGAAAATTGACAGAGTGGCAAAAAATATTTTCATTTTATTGACCGGCGGCAATACTTTGCAGCAATGATGTGAGATAAAATACTCCTGCATTCAGTACGAATATCAGAATTGACAGCATTACGGTATTTGCAACAGACATTCCCTGATATTCAGAAATCGGCAATTCACCGTTTTGATATTCATATTTAGTGCGGACATAATTGTAAAAATGGGCATTGACGATCATGGTATATGGAATCATCAGCAGACAGCCGGCAAGGAAAATAAGCCAGCTCAATATTACTGCAAATTCTCCTGCAAACAACGCAAATAACGGAATACTGACAACAGTTGCCAGTATTATCAGAACCCACCAGCCGAGCAATCTGAAATTCAGACAGAAAAGTTTCCATCTGCTGCCGTACATTATTTTTTTGCTGTATTTTATTGCATCTGCAACCGGCATGGCCGGTTCATCCATCAAAATATACAGAGTCATCGCATAATTGAATGCCGCAAATATACCTGGAATTATCAGCAGAAGCGTCCAGAGACAGGTAAAAATACCGACCAGTGTTGAACCGCCCATGAAACTGCCGTATTTTTTGAATGTATTTTTGTTGAAATCGCCCCGCCATTCATCATATTTTACCAGGTTTACTGCCCACAATATCAAAAAAGCATTGCATAAAAACATCAAAAGAGGTTTCAGACCGTTGACGAGCCCCGTGAATTTTTTCGGCAGTAAAACAGCCAATGCCACAGGAATAAGGAATTCAAGCAGAAAAACAAGCAGCATTAACAAAACAGATTTTCCCCATCTGTTTTTCAAAGATTCTCTTGCTTTGGCGGTGATTTCTGCATTTGAAATTACAAAATTGTTGGCATTGAGGTCTTCCATGATTTAATCCTTTCTTTCAAAAATCATATTTTTTGACTGCATTTTTTTTATCAAACGGGGACCGTAAACCGGAATTTGCGACAGATTTTGAGGAATATTAACAAGTTCACCGCTTTTCAAACCCTGCTCAATATCCAGCAGAAGTTTGAGCTGTTTGTGCTGTGTCTGCAAAGCCCGGTTGAGCGGATGTTTCTGCAGACCTTTTGCCAGAATGTTCAATGCCAGTTTGTCATGTCCGTCGTCCAGTGCTTTCTGGGCATGAACAATATAAGTATTGGCAGTCATTGTTTCGATGACAAAAAGTATGTAGGCATTGCCGGGGTTCAACTGCTGAAGTTTCTCTGCTTTGGCCATGACGGAATTTTTGTCGCCTTTTGCCAGACTGTCAAAAAGTCCCTGTACGAGTTGTGTGCGTTCCCGTGACAGCGGCGGAGTTTCAGTATCGTTTGAACAGCCGTAAAACATTGCAGACAAAAGAATTGCAAATATGTAAAGAAGAAATTTTTTCATTTTTTACCGGTACTTCCGAATCCGCCTTCGCCGCGGTTGCTGTCTGACAGGGATTCTGCCTGGCACAATTCGATTTCCGGTAACTGGCAGATCACCATCTGGGCAATGCGGTCGCCGCGGTTGATTTTAAATTCTTCAGTGCCGCCGTTGTACATGATAACACCGACTTCGCCTCTGTAACCTGCATCGATAGTGCCGGGCGAATTGGTCAGCATGAGGTCAAATTTTGCTGCAAGACCGCTTCTCGGACGGATCTGTGCTTCAAAACCGTACGGCAGTTCGATGAAAAGTCCGGTAGGCACAATAGTTGAACGGCGGACCGGCAGAGTCATATCACAGCGTGAACGCAAATCGTATGCCGCATCATCATGATGGGCTTTGGCGGGGACAAGGTCGAGTGCATCTTCGTGCATTTTAAAACGGACTTTTGTCATTTTTTTACTATCTCCTGTTGAAATTGTTGCATTTTTATGATAATGTATATCCTGATATTTAATTTTCAAGAAATTTTTCAAAAAAAAGGTTCATTATGTTACGGATAGGACAAGGTATTGATGTTCACGCTTTTGCAGAAAACCGTGAACTTATTCTCGGCGGAGTGAAAATTCCGCATACAAAAGGTTTGGCAGGTCACAGTGACGCAGATGTATTGATTCATGCACTCATGGATGCTTTGCTGGGAGCATTGGCTCTCGGCGACATCGGCAAACTTTTTCCTGACAATGATATGAAATTCAAAGATGCCGACAGTATGAAACTGCTTGCCGAAGTTCTTTCACTTAAAGAATTTGAAAATGTCAGACTTGTCAATGCCGATATTACCGTTGTCGCACAGAAACCCAAAATTGCACCATATACTGAACTCATGCGGCAGAATATCGCCGACACAATGAATTGCAGTATTTCGCAGATTTCAGTAAAAGGAACAACTACCGAAAAACTCGGATTTTGCGGCAGAGAAGAGGGGGTTCTGGCAACTGCAGCCGTATTGCTGGAGGTGGACAATGACTGAAAACAATACTGAAATCCAACGTCTCAAAAGCGGTAAAAAGGCTTCTTTTACCGGAATTCTGGTAAATCTTCTCTTGTTTGCTATTAAAATAGTTATCGGGATTTCTTCCAAAAGTGTTGCTATTGCCGCCGATGCGGTGAACAATCTCACCGATGCTGCAAGCTCCGGCGTTTCTCTGATCGGCTTCAATATTGCCGCCAAGCCTGCTGATGATGAACATCCTTTCGGGCACGGCAGGATGGAGGATATTTCAGCATTGATCGTTGCAGTTATTGTGACTGCCCTTGCCATTGATCTCGGCAAGAGTGCGATTGAGAAAATAATATCTCCTTCTGAAGTGAAAATCAGTATAGTGCAGTGCATTTTCCTTTTGTTCACTGTCTTTATGAAATTTTTTCTGTTTGTCTATTTCCGTCATGTCGGTAAAAAAATAGATTCACTTTCACTGCAGGGGGCGGCATTTGACAGTTTGAGCGATATTCTGGGGACAACAATGGTGCTTGCTTCGATAGGTATCGGATATCTGTGGGATGTCAAACTTGACGGTTATGCAGGTTTGATAGTTGCCGGTATTATTCTCAAAGGCGGTATCGGATTGATCAAAGAGACGGTTGAACCATTGCTTGGCGGCTGTCCGGATCATGAACTGGTCGCAAAAATGAAAGAGACACTTATGTCAAATCCGGCGATTCACGGAGTGCATGATATAATTCTGCACAGTTACGGACATAACCGTTATTTTGCCACTGCCCATGCTGAACTTTCGGAAAATCTTTCCAGTACAGAAGCACATGATATTCTGGAACAGGCGGAAATCAATCTGTCGCAGCAGCTTCCGGTGACACTGGTTCTGCATTGTGATCCGTTCAATACCGACAATCCGGAGACCAAAGAGTGGAGGGTGCGTCTGGAAAACAAACTGCTTGACATTGATGATTTGTTGAAACTTTACGATTTTAAAATGGAGCGTGAAATTTCAGACAGAGAAGAAGTTCTGCATTTTTATTTTCATTTGCTGACGCCCCGTAAATACCTTATGCGTGAATACGAGATAAAAGAAATTCTTGAACGCTCTCTTGCCGGATATCCCTTTAAAAGCATTCTTCATATCACTTACGTCAATTCCTTTGTATAAAATCAGTCTGTCTTTAGCAAAAAGTAATATTGAGCAAACGAAAGAGAAAACCGAAAACAAGGCTTATTGAACATCTCTTGCTTCCCTCAAATACACAGTATTTCAGGTTCTCGCAAGAGCATATCTGCCTTAAAATAGAGTTGAGCCGAAATCTTGCCATACAGGAGAGTGCAAAAATTCTTTTTCCTCGGAAATAAAGCGAAAAATGGCATCCCTTTCTCCATCAATGGATTTTTGCACCTTCCGGGAAATAAATAACAATCAGTCATCATGCTGGGGAGTTTTGATGATAAAATACTGCAACTATTGCCGGACTTTGCTTAATATCCGGACATACATGCCGGGATGACGTTGCGAAATTTGATTTTTCGCCATTGATTCTGTTCTTGCATCATAAAGTGTTGCAGATGAAGTTGACCAGTTTTTCCGATCTCTTGAAACCTGATACCTTACAAAAAATCGTTGAGATGCGCCCGTTCTTACAGATAATACCCGAATTTTTCTATTTGGATAACGTCTGGATAATTCATTGCGGATCATAGATTCAGAAGTTGACCCGCGCAAAGTTGCAGAACTGCCTGACCAGGAATTACCAGATTGAACTTGAAATCTGACAAAAACAGGTTCATTATCTTTTGCCACCGGACGAGCCTGTGCGAAAAAAATCGCAACAAGAAAAATTACAAATGATATAATTGTTTTTTTCATCTTTTTTTCTCCAGTTTATGTCAACATTATTTTATTACAGCTGTCTTAATTCATTATTCTTCCTCTAACAATAACTGTTGAATATTGAATTAAAATTCATTCCATCCCCATTTTATTACATACTGCCGGAAGGGAATGGTTTTTTCACGGATCTTTTTGACAGGTTGGATGTTGACTTTGATTTTTTTTACTTTAAGCATTTCTGAAGTATCAGAAAAATTCTTAAATGACATTTTGAACTTCGCACGCAATTTTGCCGGTCCACTACCTCCAATCAATGGACGCAGCAAAAATGCATAACGCACAGCAGGTTCCGGGGTTCCATTGTACCCATAAAAACTTCCTCCAATAACCTCCTGACGAATCAGTTTATTATCTTGAGAAAGCAAATCAAATGTTATTTTATAACCATATTTATTAAGTTCCTTTTCAATAGATGGTATATCAACAAATTTCAAAGGGATAAGATAAGTGGTCCACTGCGGATTTTTTTTACCTGGATTACGGCATACTTTCAAAGGATAAAAATGCTTAACATGCTTTTGGTAATTCCAAACAGTTTCCATGGAGTTGATTCTTTGCATAGCTTGATGCAATCGGGATAAATACTGTTGGTACACCTGCTGCGTTGTTCCCCAATAAAAATCAACATAAAGAACAGGCTTGCCGTTGCTATCATATTCAGGATAGAGTTTTACCGGCACAGCTTGCCAAATCCGACAATAATCAAGCATATATGAAACAATATATTGTTTCATATCATCACGTCTTTGTTCCTCATCCGTTCCGAGCAAATCTGAATGATCATTTGTTCCCAAAACGTCAGCAGTATCTTTCTTTGTAATAAACCCTTCAAGCAATTTGTCCTTATAAACAGTTACAGCGGCTGTAACTTTAAAAATGCCATCCTTTGTTTTGCGGCAATTCAACTCTTTGTATGACCCGATATAACCGGCACTTGCAGCATGGATTTTAGAGATTATTTGCACCCTATCACTATTCTCCAAAACGATATTTTCACTTCTCAAAGCCATACCAACAACTTCAGTAATTGCATTGTCTTTGGCATTTTTATGGGCAAGAGCAAGAGTTTCACCTGAGCCGGTAACTTTGACAGTAATAAATTTACTCTGAATTTTCGGATTATCAGTCTTGTTTGCAACTAACCGGTTATTTGGGGCTGCCAATAATTCCACACTGGAACAGCAGACGGCAAATATCAATAACAATGCGGTGAATCCTCGATAAAAAATGTTCATTTCTCACTCCTTCAGTTTTATAAGATTAATATTAATGTTGTACCTGTTTGCAGTAGGGTAAAATCATCTATTGCCCTTCATTGTTTTTTATTTCTTTATAACAGTTCCGACAGCAAGGTAGAACTCTGTTTTATCTTTTGAAAACCAGGTGCCAATAACCGGCATGGCTTTTATAACACCATCTACCCGTTCTTCTACTACATTCAGATAGGTGGATAACGATTTTACTTTTTGTTGCTTCCCATCATCAATGCTTACAACTTTATCTGCAACTTGAGTAAATGCGGACATCTCCACGCCTTGAGTTTTAAGCAATTCCACCTGAGCCTTGATACGGCAAACTTTGGTCATATTGGCGATCGCACGGGCTGAATTTCCTTTTGAGGCAACGGAAACGATACAGACAATGATCCTGTCTTTTCTTCCGGGGATGGTAAACTCCTTAACTCCGGATGAAGTCATAAAACGCTTCTTCGCTGTAAGAAACGGTAAAAATTCATCATCAATTTCAACATCTGAAAAATCCGATACCGCAGCAGCAAGCGGTAATGATACACATGCGGTAAATACGATCAATCCGCAAATAAAAATCTTTTTCAGTTTCATAATTTCTCCAACTCCTTTCATAAGTTTAATCTTTTCCATTTACGATACTGGCAGAAACTTTCGTGATCTCTTTCAAATCTGCCAGAGGTATATCGCAATCAAATGTAAATATCTCTGCTGATCGGGAATAATCAAACTCCGGGGTAAGCACAAATCCATCATAATACCCGTAGGAATGATAAAGTAATTTTGTTCTTTCTAAAGTTTGATCTTGAAAAAAAACTAAATTGGCATCCTTATCAAAAAATGACAATCTGATTTTCAAGTCCTGACGATAAGAGCCCAAAGATAAAATTCTCCTGAATTTTTTTAATAAATACTCAGTCTTATTAAAAGTATAAATTTGAAACTTTTGAAGATTGGGACGATACTTGCCTTGGGAAATATTTACAGCCAGTCTGATTTTACCATCCGGAATGTTTAATTGCGAGATTCCTTTTCTTGAACATTTTCCTGATGGAATAAAACTAATCCATGATTCCCGATTTCTTCCAGTTGTTATGCAACTATCTGATGGAGACAAACTAAAACCGATATCATCATAGTTTGTACCACTATCCCAAACAGGACGGCTTTTTTCCGGAGCTACCTTGTCCAACAGGAACAAAAGTTCCGGCAAAAGTTGTTTTCTGTATTTTTCAATATCCACGACAGCAAGGACTCCCATGGAAACTTTAACTTTACCATCTCTGACACGCCCTTTCTGCGGGAAATACAATTTCAGATTTTCAAAACGCCCCTTGTCATCAAACACATAAACTTTCAGCATAGACTCAATGGGATATTTTTTCAGCAGATTTTCCAGTAGTGCAGGTGCATCCTGTTGTGAAGACTCTTTTGAAATGATTTGTGCCCATTGATTTTGTGCGGAATTTCCGACATTCTGAACCAGGAGCCTTGATTCTATGAGTTTCTGTTTCAATGGTTTCATAACGACAGAAGCCCTGATTCGTATTGTCCACAAGCCCTGACGGTTTTTTCTTGCCTCTCCGTATTTTTCGTAACTTTGAATAAATCCATCAGAAGCAGCCAGAATCCTGTCTTCCATGATTTCTTCGTTTTTTACAATCATTTTTGTATCAACAAGAGTACCGGAAGCCTGCTGTACTGCTTGAGATAGGGCATCTTTAAGTGCCGCATCCGGAGTTGTTCCAACACCTCTTGAATCAACAATAAGATGTTGTTTTTCCTGAGCAAATACAGGAAATGTCACTGCACATAAAAGTAAAAAAAGTAACTTTTTCACATTTTTCTCCTTGTTATATCCCTGTAACGTCTAATTTAAATGCTTTGATATCCTTAAGATCTTCCAAGTCAATAATATCAGCCACAGGCTGTATAATAACAGGAGAATTATAATCAGAATAACTTCCTTCTTTCATAAAAAATTCAGGCGAAATAACTGTATTGCCGTGAGAAACGATACAACCTGCACCGTAAAAATTCAAATTCGTAATTTTCTGTGTTATCCGTCTTACTTCATTACCATCGCCATCAAGCAGACAAAGTGATACCGCCAGATCGCCGAAAATCCGTTTTTTGGCAGCATTGTAATCAAAAACTCCATTATCCCGAAAGTTTGAGGAACTGTAGCAAATAAATTTCTGAGACCCGGGACGGTATTTATTGCTGACATTTAAAATAATTTTATATCGCCCCCTATGCTTGCAATAGGCTTCTGAAACTGCTTTTTGTATACTGTTATATGTGTTCGCAAAAGATGGCGTTACCCGCAAAGAGGCAATCGTTTTTTTGGGTAAATGTCCAATATCGGCCCAAACATCAGTTTCATACTGAAGACGGTTTGGCAAGGTATATTGTAAAGTTTTCGGCTGTACCTGACAAATAAATTCGTGTCTGTGTTCAAAGGGCAGAGAATCAAAAATCTTTTGCAGATGCGGCATGCATTCTTTTTGAAATCTTGCTGCATCAAAAATACAAACAATTCCGGCTGCGAAACATACCCGCTTCTTATCCGGCATCATTTGAATATAAAGTTTTGCCTCATTCCCCGTTTTCCCATTGACACCAATCAAATTAAACTGCAAATACTGTTTGATGTTAATTTTCTTCAAGGTGTTTTCAAGCATTGCTTTCATATCTGTTTGATTTTTTTCGCCGGTAACAACCTCTGCCCAGAGATTTTGCGTGCCTTCAACACTGCCTTTTATAATATTATGCTTAACAAGTGTCTGACGCAAAAGATTTTGCTGAACAACTGCTTTTATTCTGATTTCCCAAAGTCCGTTGGCTCGTTGTTTTGCCGGCATTGTCACATCGTACTTCTTCACAATAGCATTGCTGGCAGTCAAAACTTTTTCTTGAATAATTTCATCATTTTGCACAAGTGTCTGACTGTCAACAATAGCGCCAGCTGCTTGCATAATAGCTTGACTCAAGGCATCCTTCAAAGCACTATTCTGATCTGCTCCCATGCCTCTGGCTGTAACTGTAACATTTTTATTGTCTCCTGAAGCAAATAAAATTTGAGAAAAAAATAATGTTATAACAAAAACGATAAATAAAATATTTTTCATTGTACGGAATCCTGTCGTTTCATTCAAGCATGCTTTTGCTCATTATTCTGTCGGCTGGTCAATGTTGCTAACCATCAGCAATTTACCACTCATTGAATCAGGATTGTTTTGAAGCCGTTTGCGAACGGATGAAGCATAATCACTGTTACTATTCCACTGGCGCAACTGTATCGTTGCTTTTTCAGATTCAACAGAAACCGGCAAGCCGAAAGCGAGGGGAATCCCCATTCCGTCTTTTTCAATCAGGATCATCGGTGTCCAATTATTGCGGATTCCCATGCGGCTTCCACTATCCAGACGTATAAGACAATTATCACCGTCAAACATGACTTTTGAAACATTGGCAACAATCGGAACCTTGCGCAACAATAACAGAGAGACTTTACTCAAAGCATCATCCAATGCTGCCTGTACGGCTTTGGCAACATCGGCATGACTGCGTTGACCGATCATCCGATTGCCCCTTGTAACCCGGTAAACATCTTTGCTGTATCCAACTATATTGGTAAATCCTTCTTTTTCAATTTTATCTCCGAGTGTGGAATAAAACACACCATGCAGAGCCACTTTATACAGAACAACTGATTTTCCACGATCAGCTCCGATTATTGTTGTAATGACAGGCGTAATGCTTAAAGCCAGATGAACAGGATTATCTTTAAGCGTTGCTGTGTTGATTTTTTCTCCGACTTCCTGCAAATCTTTGATCATATTATCAAAATCACGATTGTGCAGGATTTCGGTTTTGAATCTTTTATCTTCAATAAGTTTTGCTTCCATATACTTTCTGGCGGTCTGACGGATCGCAGGATTGGGAGCTTCTGCCCACTGGATTTCTCCGATTTCACATGCCAGTGAAAGATTCTTATAATCTGCATTCTGCTGATAATGATCAGGCATCATAACGGGGAGAGATGAACAGCCGGTGATGAGAACACCACAGATTAAAGCAGCAAACAGTTTAATTCTGCAAAAAGTTTTTTTCATAATATACCTCCATTTCATTTACTCATCAAATCATTCTCAACATCATACCAGCTCAAAGCCCATTCATCGGTCATATAGGAAAGAATTTTTCTGGCATAAAGAGACTGTTCAGTTGCTTTGGCGGCATATGGTGCGATCCGTGCGGCTTCAGCAGCGATTGCCACTCCTTTTTTCCACCCTTTTTTATGGGCATGTTTACTTGCGCATATTCTCCGGAAACGCTCAATCTCAATAAGAACTGCTTTTGTAACGCTGGCGGCAGTATCAAGTTCACGGATCACTGCAGTAAAATATTGTTTTTTATTGCTTTCTGTCAGTTTACGAACAGCAAGGTTTCCTGCCACAATATCATTCCATAATTCATAATCCTGCAATTCTTTCCGGTAAAGTTTTCTTTCTTCTTGTGTCATAACTTTAGCAAAATCCATATAGATTTTTGCCAATTCCATCTGCCAAAGTTCAATTACAGAAAATTTAAGCATTTGTGCCTCATATTTTGATTTTTTCTGTTCTTTGATCATAACTTCAGATGCAGCGGCAGTGATTTTATTCCTTATTTTAAGCAGATGAACCGCAAAGTCTGTATGAGACATTTTCTGGACAGTCCCATCCGCCCGGGGAAATTCACCGACCCGGGTAGGCCGCATTTCAATATAATTCTCCGGATCCATAAAAACTTTTGTCAACACATTACGGATATTGTCCTCTTTTTCTTTATCTGCAATATATTTGATCATCGCCTGACTTGCTCTTTTACAGGATGCGGCAAGTTTGATCGACGCAACATTCAAATGATGATTACGATAATTCGGAATTACAACAGGAGTACACACAAAATCAATACGGGACTTCAAGTCCTCATAATTTTTCTGTTCTCTGGCAAGACGCTCTTTTTGTTCTTCACCTTCTTTTATTATGCGTTCTTCCAATGAAAGAGTTGAACATCCGCACATAAAAGCGAGCAGGCAAAATGAGGATATAACAGCAGTCGATTTAAAAATTCTTTTCATGTTACACCTTTAATTAAAATGTTAAGGTAAGTTGATTTATGGAAAGCTCGGAAGTTTGCGGGATCGTTTTTCCGTTTCGATTGCCCCCATTTTTCAGAGCATTCCGCAAGAAATATTCCAAGTCATCCATTCGGCCGCGGTAAAGAGCGGAAAAGATAACACTGTCTTCTGATATTTTTTTATTTTGTACCATCAGTCCGGGCATATTTTCCAGAATATCTGAAATATAATCCAATGAATCAGCCAAACCGAAATGGTACTTTTTTATGATAATCATAACATCCCTGCCGTTGGATGCCATCTTGCTTACCATCATATTCAAAGATTTATGCAGAGGAGTGCGAATTTGAGCAAATGCTTTCTGTGTCGATATTTCAATCTGCCGTTCAGGTGTTCCTGTAAAAGCAGACGACATTCTCGGATCATTTTTTTGTGACAGCAATTCCTGACCGGTTCCCGTATCAGATATCCTTATCCAAAGAGAAAGCTGTGTGCCGGTACGTCTTGAAAGAGGATGTGTCACATTTCGATATTGCCCGAAAGCATCAATAATATAATCAGCATTTTTACTGTCTGAGGTCATCTTCAGTCCCAGATCTGAAAAGAATTTGACAAATGTCTGATACAATTCAAGATTTTCTGTTTTGAGAAAGAATTCCGGATTGCCAAAGGCTTTCATATAGGCGGAATAGGATTTCAACAATTTTTCACGGGAAATCTTTGCATAAAGTGCGGTTTTGTAATATCCATCCGCCATTGATTCACTGATGATCCGGTAATGCTCAACAAAACCAAACGCATTTGCATAGATCCGTGAACGGATACGGCTGTCATCCTGAGCTTGAGAAACGGCAGCAACTTCTGTCCCCAACACCTGTTCAACAGCAAGGCGGAGAGCATTCTGGAGAGCCTGCTGCTTTGCAAAATCAACACGATTTTTTTCCACATAAGCAATTCCGGTTGCAGCAACGGTTCCAGGAGGAACTGAAGAAATCTGTTTTTTCAATTCAGTTGCCATATCCATTGTCCGACCGGTTGCAAAACAAACAATTCTGTAATCCCGGGCGGTTTCTTTGATATCATATAAAACCACGCCGCGCAGAAAATCATTGATATTAGATTTGATGGTTGACTTATATTTTTCATATTCCGGAGTGGAAACAACTTCCTGAGAAGCACTCATTTCCTGTCCGATGAAGGCTGCAATATTTTTTTTACCGGTAAGAATTGCCAGTTCAGAAATTTCCCTTATTTTCAAGTTTGAATCTTTTTCCATGGAAAATACTGAAATAATATAAATTCCAAATTTCTTTGAGAATCCGCCAGCACATTGCTGTCCATATTTTTCCATCTGCACAACTTTTTTTCTGATATCCATAACGGATTCAAGACTCTCCTGTGCATGTATAGAAAAACTGCATATAGAAAAGATTACGGTGAATAAAATCAGTTTTTTCATTTTCTTCCCTCCAGAACAAGTTCCATGGAACGAATGTCTTTCACATCTGATTGTTTCATTTCAAAAGTAATTGAATATGCTCTGGCTGCGCCAGTACTCCCACCGCGTGAATGTGCAATTTCCGGAGAAATTATATAATCGTACCCATAACATGAAAGCAAAATGGGGAAATCTTGATAGTTAAATACTTTTTGCGAATATCTTTTGATTTCCTCTCCATCCTGATCTTTCAGTATGAATGTCAAGAGATGATAGCTTTGATTATAGTTTCTCAAATATTTTCTCAACTGATCGGTTTTCGGGAAATCATAATAATTAAACTTTTGCTGCTCAACATTGTAGCGTTTGCTGACATTCAAAGCAATTTTAAACATATTTTCCTTTGTCTTCATTTCAGGGGCGCGTCTGTTAGAAGTTTCTCCGGCAATAATATGTAATTCGCCATGGTTTCTTTCTTTTAAAGTGCCGTCATCGCTGATTATAAAACCAAATTTACTTGGTCTGTTTGTATCGGTTGCTGTAACAGCAGGAGTTTTAGATGTACAAAGTTTTTCCAAAACGTCTTTAAGGACCGGCTGGACTTCTTTTACAAATTTCCGGTGATTGACGGTAACGATTGCCCCCATTGAAATTTTTACTCGGGAACTGTCATCGGTCGGGATCACATTCAATTGAGCTTTGCTGCCGGTATTGCCGTTTTTATCGACCAACGTTACTTGAAGATAATCCTCCGGACGCAAAAGGGAAAGTGTTTTGATCAGCAGCGCTTCGGCATTTTCCTTGCGGAATTTTTCTGTTTCAAGCTGAGCCCAGATGTTTTGTGCACCTTCAACCTTGACTTTGAGGATATTGACGCTTTCCAGTCGTTTCTGTAACTTTTTCTGTGCGACAAATGCTTTTATGGTAATTTCCACCAGTCCGCTTGAATGGCTCTTCGCCGGTTTCAAAACTTCATATTTCTGCACAAAGCCGTCGCTGTATGTCAAAACCTGTTCTTTGATCAATTCATCATTTTTTACAAAAGCCTCACTGCTGACCAGCGAACCGACAACCTGCTGCACAGCCTGATTCAAAGCATCCTTGAGTGCCGCATCGGATGTACTGCCGATCCCCCGGGCGATGGCGGTCTGCAATTCTGCACCGGATAAAAATATTGCCGTAAACAGAATTGTAATGAAACAGAAAAACTTTAATTTCATATTCTTTTCTCCTATCTTTTTTTTATTAAAATTGATAAAATTATTGCAAAAAAGAATGTCAGAATCAGAAACACACCCAATATACTTGCAACACTGGCAAGACTCTGATTCAGTACATTTTCTATGGATGCATTCAAAGATTTGCTCCATCCGAGAAGCAGTTCAAAAAGAAATACAGTTGCAATCAAAGTCATAGCCCCTTCTTTTGCTCCGGCAAGATCAGGCGGACTCAATGTAATATGTGAACTGATTGTCAGAATCAAATACAGCCAGAGATAAGATTGCCATCTGGTCCAGAAAGAGACTGAAAAAATATATCCGAGGAAATTGAAAAATGAGTCGAGTATCCCCTGATTGTAATGCAAGATCCCTGACGGCAGAATGATTGATGTTATAAGCCATAACATCAAAACACCACCCCAGACCGGACCAGTACCGATAAAGAAGTTGCCGACACGATGAAATCTGTTTCCCGGATTGTAAAGATGATTGACATACCCCAATGTGCCATCCTCTTCCGGAGAAAACAACTTCATTTCGACAATTTTATGGCGGAACAATATGCAGAAGAATGCGTGACTCAATTCATGAATCATCACTCCCGGTGCTGTAATGTAAATATACCCCCTGATCCCCAACAGGGAAACAAGCCGGTTCCGTATGGAATTGGAGATCTTTTGCATCAGAAAAGCAAAAATCAGATAAGGCAGAAAACCGATTGCAAGGATTTGCAACGATTGTTTTATTACTTGCCACAGATATTCAAAAATAACCATTATTTTCCTCCTGCAACTTGCTCAAATAAACAAATTCCACCAAGAATCACGATTACAATATACATAAAAACTGTCTGTAACCACGAACTCCCAGAAAATTTCAACGCAGTTCCGAAACTTTTTTTGACAGACAGACCAAAATATTTCAGAGAACAGATTTCATCCAGAATCAGATGTGAAAGAAAGCAGACAAAAAATATCAATGCAAAAAATATCCTGCTGGAAAATGCTGAACGGCAGAAAACAAGATAAACGATCATTGAGGCAATCAACGCCATAGGGATACTGTGCCACACACCACGGTGTTTGGTTGCTTTATCAATCAAATAGCCGAGAGGATAACGGATCACAAAAAATACAGCGATTCCGGAAAGCATAAGATTTTCCAGAGAAAAATCTTTGGAAAAAGAAACCATCAGAATCGCCGGACATAATATTTCCAGTGCGGACAAAGCAAATTTGCGTGGACTGCCACTGTCACTGTCAATATCCGGCAGTGCAGAAGCTACTGCAGACAGAAACACAGCCAATACGGAGCCGGACAGGGTAATGAAATTTCCTGTTACAGCCAAACAGGATAATCCGATTCCAACACCGGTTCCCAATATCGTATGTGTTTTAAAGTCTGCCATAAGTTATTTTACCTTTTAAAGCTGCTGATATCAAGCACAAGTGCAAGCGCAAATTCGCCTTGTTTATTTTTTTCATCCCAAGACCATGCGGAATACTCAAGTTTGACAGCTCCGGGATGATATTTCAGAAAATTTCTGATAAGTTCATCGTATGCAGCAATCCCACGAATCATCATCTGCGGCATATTAAATCTCTCTCCTTTTGAATTTACTGTATATGTGATGAGCTTGCTGCCGTTCTTTGAAAGAACTAACTCCTTCGAAAAAGATGTTCCAGTTGCAATTGCGACACAGGAAAAATCAAAATCCCCCCATTTCATAGATGATGTTGACTGGATACTATCTTTGCTTACTTCCGTATTTTCATTTAAGTATTTTGAAAGTGCATCAAGATACCACATAAATGCTTTGAGTTCAATCTGTTTCTTATACAGTTGTATGTACCGATACTCTCTTTCTGTAAATCCCAAATCTACGATGTAACAACAAATGTTGCTTGACGTGTCGTGTCCTTGCTTGATACCCTGTTGCTCCAAAAAATTCTTCACATGTTTTCTTGCAGATTCCTGTAAAAAACCTTGCGGACATTTCTTTTCCCATTTTAATTGTGAATCAATTTTCGGATCAACGCCGTCAAACCACTCTCCTGAATCGTTATTTTGACTGATTTTCTTTTGATCCACGCTGGAGTCAGAGTCACAACTTACAGCAATAATAAGGAGCAAAATAATCAATCCGATGACTACTCCCAAGCAACCACAACCATATTTAAAAATCTTTTTCATAGAATCCTTCATTTTTTAATCAAAAATTCAATATATAAAACTGGATTATTTCAAGTTGTTTTCTTTTTTATAATCCTGTATATCTTTCAGAGAATAGGCAAGACAATAACGGTAAAACTTTTTCGAGTAATATTGAGTGCTTTCCAATTGTCTGTTTATAAAAGAGATTTTTCGGGGAAGAGAAAAATATTGTCTCAACATAACTTGACTGCGGAGCATTGCACGCTTCTTTGCATTACGTCGATCTGTTCTTTTCGGCGTATCTATATTTACGATTACAAACACGATTCCACCGTATATATGAACACCGGTCGGTTTGTATTTTGACGATTTGTAAATGGAATAAGCATTAGCCAGTGAAGATATTTTGCTGTTATTATTTGACGGCAAAAACTTTCCTTTATCAAATTCTTTAATATCTTTTTTTTCAACCGTCTTTTCAGGATGAGAGGGTTCAAGATTCTTTTCTATATTGGTTGTGGTCGTTGTACAACCACACATAAAGAAAACAATGGATAATAATAATAGAAAAATATATTTCATTGTTCAAACGCCCAGAGTTATTCAAATGGGATCAGACCGGAAAAAAATACCGGTCTGATCTCGTTGATATATCGTAATTACAAAAGTTTTTTATCAGAAGTCATCACTCACATCAACATCACCGCCGAATGTTCCGGCAGTAGAGGTTGCGGGTGCATTCTGCTGTTGATTACCCTTGTTATAGACTCTTGTTCCTTTGGGAGTCTGCTTGGGGCGGCGACTCTGCAATTCTTTGTTGAAGCGCTTTGTCTGTTTATTATATCCCTTCTGGAAATCTTTTGGATCATTGGTTGCTTTACGAACCTGATCATCCACGGCAGCCTGACGTCCACGTTCAACAGTCTGATGACGCAATGCCTGAGTCTTTGTTACGTAATTTCTTGTCCATGCGGCAAGAGCAGGAGCAACATGATTGGGATTGAATCCGTAAACAACTACATAAATATCATCGCCGGAAATGGGATGTTTGACTGTCCGTTCAAAAAGGATTTGACCGCCGCGGATAACAAAATTTTTAACATTTGCTCTGAGATTACGGCTCATAGTAGATGCCATATTTTCGGAAAAATCTTCATTCCCATTGGCATCTTTTCCAGCGTCATAAATTTTGAGTAAATCTTCGGCTGCCTGTTGAGCATTCAAATCAGCAGTCACACTCAAAAGTGCTTCTTCGCTAGCAAACAGGCGTGCGCGTGTCTTATTGTTATTTCTTGTGCGGGGGTGAAGTTTTCTGTTAACACTTTCAGAAGCAATCCCCAGGAACCATCTCACACCGTTCTTGTCGATATACTGACGAGGTCCAACCATGGATGCGACATCCTGTTCACGAAGCCATTCCTGAACGGTAAGAGAACTGGCACTCTTTTTGATTTTGAAGGGACTGCCGGTTACAATAGCACGTGCGGCTCGTTCCAAAACATTACTCCAGACGACCATAACGGCAACCTGATAGGTTCCATCTTCATCCCAGGATTCTGTCTGCATGACTGCGGTCGCACCGAACAGAGGCATAGCCGCCATACTTTTTACAGAGTTTTTCTGGGTTTCTACAAGATTTTTACGGCTGGCATTAGCTTTTTTTACAAGTTCCTGATAATGTGCATATTCAGCTTTGTAAATCTTGACAGCTTCTTCATATCTTGCTGCAAGGGCTTTATCTTTTTCTTTGCCGGTATATTCCTTGTCCAGTTTTTTGATCGTTGCGACCATCAATTCATCCAGACGATCTCCAAAAGTTGTACCGCGCAGTTTGTCTGCTTCTGCCCGATCTTTCTTTTCCATAAGATCAGCCAACACTTCTTTTTGGCGGTTGACCTGATCCATCAAGTTTTCAACTTCTGCATTCATTGCCTTATTGAGATCAGTTCCCGGCGTAATGATCTGCTGATCTGCACTCATTTCCTGTCTGAGGAATTGAATGATTTCAGCTTTTGCCTGCAATATTGCATCCATAGCTGCAAAACGACGACGCATTTGCAGTCCATTAAATTTTGCAGGATTTGCTACCTTAAACTCAGCAGCGCCAATAGCAATAAATCTTTTTTTCTTGTCATCCCAACCACGAGCCCAGCCTTTTTTCTCCATCAACTTTTCCAAAACACTGGCAGCATCTTTTCTTGTTTCCTCAGGAACCTCTGTTTCCTGCGCTTCACGGACAGCTTCGACACCAGCGTCTGTTACAGTTTGCGGCGGTTCTGCAACCAGAGCGTCAGCAGCTTGTTCAGCCGGTTGTTCTGCCGTCTGCTGCGGAGCAGCCTGTTCCTGTGCGAATCCTTGCCACGGAGTACCAATGGCAAGTCCCACTCCCAACAGAGTGGTAAAGAGTTTTTTCTTTTCCATTTTTGTTTTCCTTTCCTTAATTTTGGTAGGGTTAAGTGACATATTGTCTTACATATCATTATTCGTATAAGAATTTGCAATCTTACACCGTAATTGCAGTTTTTTTATAATTTCTTTTGCTCCTTCCGGCTTCCGGTTGACAGTTTTTCCATCAGGTTCTGACGGGAAGCAAGCATTTTTTTCAAATTTTCAATTTCCACAAAAGAAATCTCTGCAGATTTGCGTGTCAATAAAAATTTCTGAATCTCTTTTTCTTTTAACGCAATTTGACAGAGAGTATCTTTTGCAATATGCTCCCTTTTAGCTTGAAATATTGCATTTCTGGCAAGAATATAGTTTTCACGGTTCATCTTGTGTTTATTCAACTCGCGTAACTTTTCTGCAACATCAACTTCAAGATTTTTCAATGCGTCTTCCGCCTCTTTCAACACTTTTGCAACAAATCGGGACTTGCTTCGATTATCATAAATCAATTCAAGTTCGGAAACAATGACAGCATCAGACGGAGTTGATGTGATCAGAGAAGTTTGAACCGAAGTTTTTTTAATAAGTTTATCCTGTTTTTGAACAACTTGTGTAACAGGAGATATACTGTCGGTTTCTGACTTTTTATCGTAAATTGAATAAAATATTCCAATAATAAGCAGGACTGCAACACAAACTGCAGCAATAATATATTTCGTTTTTGAACAACAGTAATTACCGCCGGAAGAACCCGTGGAATTTAATAATTTTTTCATCTCTTCCGAAGAAGACACGGATGAGGGCGATTCACAAACACTTGTGTAGGTTTTGATAAGCGGTCCGGCATCAGAAATAGTAACATCTCCCGGATAATGCGGATACTCTCTTGGTGAGCAACCTGTCAAAGCACAGTAGATTACCTTTCCCAAAGCATATAAATCATCATCCGGAGTTGCTGTTTTTTTCCCACGCAGGAGACTGTCGGAGATAAATCCCGGAGTTCCGGCAAAACTGGTATTCTCCGTATGAGCAGTCAAGCCGATGTCAGCCAAAGTCGCTTTCCCGTCAATCCACAAAATGTTATCCGGTTTAATATCCCGATGTACAAGACCCTGCTTATGAAGAAAAGCAAGTCCATCCAGCAATTCATTGGCCATTTTCAGAATCTCCGGCACCGGCAATGTTTTTTTCTGCTCCAGTCTCCTGCTTAAAGTGTCCGGAATGTACTTTTCACCGTCTCCGACATTATCAGCGGCATCCATCGTGTAAAAAATAATTTCATCTGTCTTTTCTATATGGTGGATTTGCAAAAGATTGGGATGCCGGCAATTTTTATAGTTGCTTAGCCCGCGCAATTCTCTTTCACTGACTTTTTCAGAGGCATTCAATATTTTTAACGCAAAAAAATGGTGTGTTACAGTATTTTCAGCATAATAAACGCTTCCATATGCTCCGGAACCGCAATGACGCAATAATTTGTAACTTCCAATGGTCTGACCTTCTCTGAAATTCATAAACTCAACTCCAGTTCCGGGTCAGCAATATTCATTTCATTTATGATCCCTGCTAATATTTTAAGACATCTGCTTTTGGCTACATAAATCTGATTTGCAGACATTCCCAACGCTTCGGAAACTTTGTTGATATTCCTATTTTGTTCTCCGTAAAGTTCAAATGCGGCAAAAGTTTTTCCATCAACTCTGTTTTTTAAGATCTCTTTTGCTTGTGCAAGAATCAAGATTCTCCATTGAAAGAGAATACAGCGATCCAGTTCAACATCCGGAGAGTCCTGTACCCCCATATTGTTATCCAATTCAGATGAAATATCAGAAACAGTCTTCAATCTTTTACGGAGAATATCAACAATTTTTCCTGAAACAATTTTACTGAAATAAGTACGGAATTTTGCAATTCCCGGATCAAAAGTAAATGTTTTTGCTTTCTGAAAAAAACTCAGCATCACTTCTTGTACCAAATCATTGCATTCATCATCCGAAAGCCCACGATACTTCCCGACACCAAAAATAATATCATGATAGCGATCATAGAACTCATCCCAGGAGACTGCATCGCCATCACGCAATTTATCTATTAAAGTTTTACTTGTTGTCGGATATCTCATTTTATCAACTTTCACAAAAAAAACAGCTGCGATAATTCATTACTGAACTTCGCGGCTGTAAAATTGGATTGATACAGTTTTTCAAGACACAAAGAACCCATGCCTTGAAAATCAGAAAAAAAGGGAAATTGGCGGCCGGAAAAACTTCGGTCGGATAGAAGCAAGCCTTTATTATAAATAAAGGCTTGCTTGCTTGCTTGCT
>JAFVUZ010000037.1 GCA_017502435.1 Lentisphaeria bacterium | reverse complement strand
GCTGAATTCATGCAGGCGACGGGGCTTTCCCGGGGGCAGATGGACCGGGCCATTGCCAGGGCGAAGGCGGCACCCGGGGGGGCGGGTGGAGCTGCCGCAGGTGCGTTGTGTGCTTTCTGTGACCAAGGCGGGGGAGGGGACTTTTGACGCCGTGGACTTGCAGCTTTCCCACGAAGTCGGCGAGGAAAGTGCGGCTTCTGTGGTTCCTTCCTGAGCATTCCCTACTGCCGAACAGCTTTCCGACTGGCGGCCGAACCCTCAGAGCAAGCACAAGTTTGAGGAGTTCGAGCTCTGGATCAACTCCGGGAACGACCACTACTTTGACTGCGAAAAACAAACGCTTACCCTGCTGGACTACTTCAGGTACGAGATCTTCCCCCGGATGCTTATGACCCAGACAAAAATCGTCCGGAAATAATCAAAACCACCGGCTAAGCCGGTGGTATGCACCACGCCTTCAAGGCGATGATGCCGGCAGCCCGACACGGGCTCTGAACAGGTTCGCCATGCGCAACTATTTTTCAAGCTACCGCTGAAGCGGTATTTTTTATGCTTTGGGATTCTTGCTACCCGTAAACGGGTCTATGTACTCTCTAAAAGTCAGCTGTTCATATGCTTGATCTTCAGCCAACTGGTTCTGAATATACGCAGTTATTGCACGAGCATCTGCTCCAACCGTATTGACATAATACCCGCGGCACCAGAAGTGCCGATTCCCGTATTTATACTTTAGGTTGGCGTGACGATCAAAGATCATCAAGGAACTTTTTCCTTTCAAATACCCCATAAATTGCGATACGCTTATATTAGGAGGAATACTGACCAACATATGAATATGGTCTGGGCAAGCTTCGGCTTCGTGTATTTCTACTTTTTTAAGGTCACACAATTGGCGCAATATTTCGCCAATGTCTGATTTTAAGACTCCATAAATATTTTTTCTGCGATATTTTGGGGCAAATACAATATGATACTTGCATTTCCAACTAGTGTGTGATAAATTGTCATTCATTGCTGTAAACTCCTTGTTTGTGTATATGCGGTTGGCGAACCTTGCATAACATAGCATGGAGTTTACTTTTTTAAAGACTTAAAGCTGAAGCTGTCCGGCAACATACCGGCTCTGCCGGTAGTTTTTTTGCGCTGAAGCAATGAATAAGAGAGGCAATTTAAAAAATTGCCTCAAGAAAATACAGAGTTTTCCTTAAAACAGATGCCAACACAAATTTCTTGTTTCCAACATGAAGGACGCAGCATGAGTTTTGTTTGAAAATTTTTATTATTTGCTTATCCTGCAGAATTTATTGCTCAATAAGAATACTTTCCACAAGATGCGGAAGTACAATTTCCGCCAGGCGCCGCCGTGGAGTTTTGACGGGGGACGATTGGCATAGTCACAAAAAAGAAGTCCGCTTTCAGCTAAGGCGCAGCCGAATAGCATTTCGTAACAATGCACAACTGAAATAGAGTGATCGTTGGAAGTTTGCAGCCTGTCGTAATCTACTTTCCGGTGAAAAAATTTCAGCACTTCCGGGCGGCAGATAAACATGGTTCCTGAAAGAAAAGCTCTTTCAGGGGTTTTCATTCCAAGATAACGGAGTTCATCTTTAATGTAAGTCTTATTCCACGGAATACCGTCTCTTTCATAGTCGCACCACAATCTGCCATTGCCGACCATTCCAACGGCGGGATCTTCAAAGCATTGCAGGGTCAATGCCGTATTCCGGGGGGTGCTTAAAAACTCCAATAAGCCCCTGCGCCATTTGGAACCGCAAAAAGAATAGTAATTCACATGGTAGCAGAATTGAGGATAATTCCGTTTTGTATGGAGTTTGAGGACTAAATCAAATTCTTCCGGCTCAATCATATCATAAACCCGGAAAAAAGGAAGTATATCATATCCGCTGTTGGGGACGATTTGAAAGGTACTCCCCGGAAAGTAGTGCTGACAATCCTTCTGTATTTCCGGCAACTCTCTGACGGCAGTGACGGTGACTTTCAATTCGGCAACTGCAGCCAAATTAAGCAGGCAGGTTTTCAACTCCTGCCATAACTCCGGATAAAAAACATGGCAGTGGCAAAAAATTCTAGTCTTTTTACTT
>JAFVUZ010000036.1 GCA_017502435.1 Lentisphaeria bacterium | reverse complement strand
GTCCAAAATTACCGGACAGAAATTCAAACTCGTTCCGCTCGGTCAGGCCCGTTTTATTGTCGGACATAAATTTGTCCGCGACAAAGCACTCGGTAATGACGGTATTAAAATTTCCACCCGCAAAGGTGTGACTTTTATCGGCGGCGGTACTCCGGAAGGCAGAGGAAACCTCTATGCAGTTTATGAGTATCTGGAAAAATGCGGCGTCCGTTTCTGGGCCCCCGGGGAGGAAACTGTTCCCAAAATGGCACAGGATAAACTCCCGGCGGTCAATCTCCGCTATATCCCTTCATTCCCGATTTCCCGCTGGATTGTCAGTGCAGGTTTGAGATACGGTGATGCCAAACAGCGTGCTAATGGAACTTGTTCCGGCTGGTGGACCAACGGAATGGGAGCAGCTTATAATCCGGAAGGCGGCATTCTGGTTGACTGTCAGCCGTGGAATGGTCACTCTGTCATGTTCTTTATCCCCGGAGAGAAATACGGTAAGGAACATCCTGAATGGTTCGCTCTGGTCAACGGCAAACGTACTCTGACCCGCCGTCCTGTTCCCGGACAGCTCTGTTTCTCCAACAAAGAAATGCAGAAGGAATTTGTCAAAAATGTCAAAGATTATCTGAAAAAACGCGGCAAACCGGGAACTACGCTTTATATCGGCAAAGAAGATAATCAGCTCTATTGTCAGTGTCCCGACTGCGACCGCCTCGATAAGGCAGAACGTGTACCCATGCCCGATATCAAAGGTGTCGGCGGACTTAAACTGTACGGTCGCACCGGAGCATATATCCACTTTATTGATTACATTTCAAAAGAAATTGCAAAAGATTATCCCGATCTCAAAATCGTTGCCAGTGCATATCTTACAACCGGTATGCCGCCCAAAACTGTCAAACTCGGCAAAAATGTCATTGTTTCACTGGCATTTACCTGCGATCTTGCCGATCCTGAGTTCAAAGATCCCAGCGTAAACTTGTATTTTACTTTTATGCCGATGTGGAGCAAAGCCGCACCCGGCGGTTTGAAAGTCTGTGATTATGGTTCAACTTTTGATAACTATCTTTATCCGCTGCCAAACTTTGATGCGATGGCAAACCGTCTCCGCCGTTTCAAAGCAAATAATGTTGTAGCCATTTACAGTATCAATGCACACAATTCGCCCGGCGGCGGTGAATTCGGTCTGCTCCGCAACTATCTGAATTTGCGTCTTTACTGGAATTGTGACCTTGATCCGTGGGAGATTGCCAAAGAGTTCTGTCTCGGCTATTACGGCAAAGGCGGTATTCATCTTTACAATTATATTAAATGGTATCACCATTATCTGCTGGTTGAGAAAAAAGCAACCTATCTGATGGGCAAAAATCCTGGACGCCTTTATGATAAATTTTTCGTTGACAAAGCAAAAGATTTCTTCAAAAAGGCTTACGCCGAATCCGGCAATGATCCCGTTCTGAAAAAGCGTCTTGATCATGCTTATGTCGCCATCGACTGTATTGATATGATTGAGCGTAAAAAATCAGGTGATAATTCACCGTCCCGCATCGCTGCGGTCAAAAAATTTGAAGAATCCTGCAAACGTTTCAACCTTACCCGTGTCAGTGAAAAAGAATCCATGAAGGACTTCCTCGGCAATCTGAAACTTCAGGTTCCAACTCCTGAATTTTGTAAAAATCTGCCCAATGACAAGTGGTTCGCTTATCTGCCGGATTGCTATCCTTACTGGGACTGGTGCAATGTTGTTGATGACAATGATCCCATGTCATATTCCAAACGTCCGGTCAAAATGAATACAAATCATGTTTCATGGGCGATTTATAAAAAGTGTGAACAGCTGCCGGGGGCAGTTATTGCCAGCGGACTTTATGATGCTTACGCATTTGTTAAAGTCATTCATCAGCCCGGAGCCAAAGGTGATGTCAATGCTTTTAAATTCGGCTGGAGCGACAGCCCCAACCGTCAGCAGGGTACGGTCAAAATGAAAGATGTACCGCATAATAAATACGTTTATGTAAAAATTGCAACCAATCTGCAGGCAACTCTTTCCGGTAACGTCTGGATGGCTCCGCTCAATAATCCGAAAGTTGTGAAAAACTTTTATGTTGACCACTTTATTTTTGTCAGAAAAGATTAAACCTTAACCCAACAAAAGGAGAAAAATATGAAAAAGTTACTGATTTTATTTGTCATGCTAACTGTTTCGGCAGTTTTTGCTGTCGATCCGCTCGGAGTGGGCGTTGATGCCAAAGCAACTCCGGTTGAAAAAAACGCCGCAAAGGAACTTATTTCGTATCTGTCCAAAATTACCGGACAGAAATTCAAACTCGTTCCGCTCGGTCAGGCCCGTTTTATTGTCGGACATAAATTTGTCCGCGACAAAGCTCTCGGCAATGAAGGATTCCGTATCATTTCCCGCAAGGGGGTGACTTTCATCGGCGGCGGTACTCCGGAAGGACGCGGCACGCTTTACGGTGTTTATGAATACCTTGAACAGTGCGGTGCCCGCTTCTGGACAAGCAATGAAGAATATCTGCCCAAAGTTGCAGTTGACAAACTTCCCGCAGTCAACACCCGCCAGATTCCGTCATTCCCGTTTATGCGTTTTGCCATAACCTCCGGACTTTCCTATGGTGACGCCAAACTCAAACTCAACGGCACCTGTTCCGGCTGGTGGACCAAGGGCAAAAGCAACCGTTACAGACCCGCAGGCGGTATTTTGGCCGATGTCCAGCCGCTCAACTGCCATACTCTGATGTATTTTCTGCCCGGTGAAAAATACGGCAAAACTCATCCTGAATGGTATGCTCTCATCAACGGAAAACGTGTTACCACCCGCCGTCCTGTTCCCGGTCAGATGTGTCTTTCCAATCGTGAAATGGCAGATGAAATGGTCAAAAATATCATCGCCTATATGAAAGAAAACGGCAAACCCGGTACAGTTCTGGCTGTTTCCCGCGAAGACAATCCTCATTACTGCGAATGTGAAAACTGCAAAAAAGAGGATATGGAAGAAGCAATTACCATGTCGGAAAATATGAAAAAGGTGAAATATGCCTATCGTTTCGGACGCACCGGTTCATATGTCCGCTTCATGAATTATGTTGCCGAAAAACTTGAAAAAGTTTATCCCGACCTCAAAATTCTCGGTTCTGCATATCTTGCAACCGGTCTGCCTCCCAAAAATACCGTTCTGCACAAAAATATCGTGCTTGACCTCGCTCTCTGTGCCGACCTCGCAGACCCCGAAAACAAACAGCTCGAAAACAAAGTTTTCATGGAACTGCTGCCCATGTGGTCAAAAGTTACTCCCGGCGGTCTGCAGATCTGTGACTACGGTGCAACTTTCGATAACTTTCTTTATCCGTTCCCCAATATCGATGCCATTGCCAACCGCTTGCGTATCTACAAGAAAAACAATGTTATCGGTATGGAAACCATTGCAGCTCACAATACTCCCGGAGGCGGTGAATTTAATGCACTCCGCAACTATCTCTGGGCAAAACTCTGGTGGAACTGCGACCTTGATCAATGGGCGGTTGTCAAAGAGTTCTGTCTCGGATATTACGGCAAAGGCGGTATTCATCTTTACGACTATATCAAATGGTATCACAATTACCTTCTGAACGAAAAGAAAGCCACTTATTACATGGGCGGCAATCCTGAACGTTTCTACGACAAATTCTATATTGACAAAGCCAAGTCCTTTTTCAAAAAGGCTTACGCTGAATCAGGAAATGACCCCGTCTTCAAAAAACGTCTTGATCATGCCTACGTCGCCATTGACTGTATCGACATGATCTACCGTAAAAAATCCGGTGACAATTCTCAGTCCCGTATTGATGCTGTCAAAAAATTTGAAGAATCCTGCAAACGCTTCAATATCACCCGCATCAGCGAAAAAGAATACATGAAGGACTTCCTTGCCAATCTGAAACTTCAGGTCCCGACTCCTGCATTCTGCAAAAATCTGCCCAATGACAAATGGTTCGCTTATCTGCCGGATTGCTATCCTTACTGGAACTGGTGTGAACTTGAAGATGATCCCGATCCTAAATCATACTCCAAACGTCCCGTCAAAATGAATACCAACCACGTTGCATGGGCAGTTTACAAAAAATGTGAACAGCTTCCCGGGGCAGTTATTGCTTCCGGTATTTACGACGCTTATGCTTATGTCAAATTCATCCATCAGCCCGGAGCCAAACCCGATGCCGACGGTATGAAATTCGGCTGGAATGAGGGCCGTGTCACAAAAGAAGGACGCGTAAAACTCAAAGATGTTCCCAATGGCAAATATGTCTATGTGAAAATCGCAACAGACTTCCCCGCCACTTTGGACGGAACTATCTGGATTGCTCCTCTCAATAATCAGAAAATCGTCAAGAATTTCTATGTT
This sequence comes from Lentisphaeria bacterium, assembly GCA_017502435.1. Classification (GTDB taxonomy): domain Bacteria; phylum Verrucomicrobiota; class Lentisphaeria; order Victivallales; family Victivallaceae; genus RGIG5270. The sequence goes on along the minus strand of JAFVUZ010000036.1, from coordinate 2,340 downwards.
GACCACTTTATCTTTGTCAAAAAAGACTGATAAAAACTGATGTCAATATCAGGGGGTGCTGCAAAAACTTGCAAAAGGCAGGCAGCACCCCCTTTTTTGTTCTTGTGAAAGATACTGCAGAGTTTGAATTTTATTACTTTTAAAGGCAAAATGATTTGAATTTTCTGCAAAATGTGATATATTATCAGACAGTGTTTTAATAGGTTTAATGTTTTCCGTATAAGCGGAACAGTATGAGGTGTGTTTTTATGTATTGCAAAAATGTTGATACTGTTAAAGATACAGTGATTTTTGATGCAGAAAAAGTGTACCCTGCCATTATTAAAAGCACAACTGCCAAGAAAACAGTAAAATTTTTCCGTAATTTCAAGTTCCGCAATTTTGCGGAACTTTTTTATTTTGTGACGTTCCCCCTCCGTTCAGGATTCGGGGATTTTTATACTAACAATATCTGCAAATCGACCGTAAACTAATTAACAGGGAGAGAATTATGTGTTGTTGCAAACAATTGTCAGAGGCGGCAGCCGAAAAGTTCGCTGAACTTGACGCTTTCATTGCCACCTTAAATGTCGACCCTGCTGATGAACGCCGCCGCGGCAGACTTATCCAAGTTCTGCACAAGGCTCAGGCTATCTTCGGATACCTGCCCCGCGAAGTCCAGCAGTATGTCGCAAAAAAACTTTATCTTACCGAAGCTCAGGTCTCCGGTGTCGTCAGTTTCTATAACTACTTCCACACTGAACCCAAAGGCAAATACTGTATTGATATCTGCCTCGGTACTGCCTGCTACGTCAAAGGTGCCGAAAAAGTCATGTCCGAAGTCGAACGTGTCCTCGGTGTCAAAGCCGATACTCATCCCACTGAAGACGGACTTTTCTCCATTTCCGGTCTCCGTTGCGTCGGTGCCTGCGGTCTTGCCCCCGTCATGATGGTCAATGGCAAGGTCTACGGCAAAGTTACCCCCGCCAAAGCGGTTGAAATCGTCAACGAATACAAAAAACAGGGGTAATCATGAATAAAATTGCTTCAAAAGAATGTCTCATTGCCGCATACAATGAATCAAAGGCAAAACTCGTTTTGCGTGAAACTGCCGAACACGATATCAAATCCGTCAAAAAAGAACTTCTCTGCTGCGGCGGTACCGGCTGTCACGCTTCCAATTCCAAAGAATTGATGGAACGCCTCACTGCAAATATCAAAAAAGCAGGTCTCGAAAATGATGTTAAAGTCGTTCAGACCGGCTGCTTCGGTTTCTGTGCCCAGGGCCCCATCGTCAAGGTTATGCCCGATAACGTTTTCTACGTTCAGGTCACTCCCGAAGATGCTGATGAAATAGTCGAAAAACATATCGTCGGTAAAGAACTTGTCGAACGTCTGCTCTTTGTCGAACCCCAGCTCAAATCACGCGTCGCTGACTACGCAAAAATGTCTTTCTATGCCAAACAGGAACGTATTTCTCTGCGTAACTGCGGCTTGCTCGACCCCGAAGATATCACTGAATACATTGCAAATCAAGGTTATCAGGCTCTTGCAAAATGTCTTTTTGAAATGAAGCCCGAAACCGTTGTTCAGGAAGTCCTCAACTCCGGTCTCTGCGGCCGCGGCGGTGCAGGTTTCCCCACCGGTCTCAAATGGAAGATCGCTGCAGGCGTCAAAACTGATGAAAAATATGTCATCTGTAACGCTGACGAAGGCGACCCCGGAGCATTCATGGACCGCTCCATCATGGAAGGCGACCCCAACTCTGTGATCGAAGCTATGGCTATTGCCGCTTATGCTATCAATGCTCAGAGAGGTCTCGTTTACATCCGTGCTGAATATCCCCTCGCAGTTGCACGCTTGGAAAAAGCTATCCAGCAGGCCCGTGAAATCGGTTTGCTCGGCGATAACATTATGGGAACCGACTTCAGCTTTGATATCGAAATCAAACTCGGTGCAGGTGCATTCGTCTGCGGCGAAGAAACCGCTCTCATCCACTCCATGGAAGGTCAGCGCGGCGAACCCACCACCAAACCTCCGTTCCCCGCAAACGTCGGCGGCGGTTACTGGGGCTGCTCCAGCAACGTCAACAACGTTGAAACTTATGCCACCATTCCCGAAATCATCCGCAAGGGTGCCGCATGGTACAGCAAAATCGGTAACTGGCAGGCTGAATTTGACGAAAACGGCAACTTCAAACGTACCATCAGCGGTAACGCCGGTACCAAAGTTTTCGCTCTCGCAGGTCAGATCAACAACGTCGGTCTGGTTGAAGTTCCCATGGGAACCACCCTCCGCGAAATCATTTATGAAATCGGCGGCGGTATCTCCGGCGGCCGTGAATTCAAAGCTGTTCAGACC
>JAFVUZ010000035.1 GCA_017502435.1 Lentisphaeria bacterium | reverse complement strand
GCCGGGCTTTTTGGCATCGGGGATGATCCCTTTGAATTTGGCAACATAGGAAACTTTGACTTTGCGGCCCGCCCATTCGGTAAGGTCCACGGGGAGATGGAAGCCGCCGGATTTCAAATGCAGGCATTTGGCACCGTCGATTTCAACGATCGAAGCCGTCCGGAAACGGTCGATTTTGCGGACAGCTTCCTCCTCCATCGGCTGCTGAAACAACACTTCTGCTGCCGACAGCATGGTAAATGATCCGCAAATTCCGATCAACACACAAAGGAACTTTTTCATAACACTATCCTTTCTCTTTGGGGTTTGTAAGGTTTATTTTAATGCAAGGCGACCGATTTTTGCCGCATAATTGTAAAGCATATCCAGCCTCTCATCGCGGCTTTTGTCCCGGTATGAATCCAGCTTGTCCGAGAGCGACAGCGAAGCAAGGATTCTGCCATTGGGAGCGATTACCGGAACAGCCAGGGACCAGATACCGCGAACGGACTCTTCCTTGATTTCAGCGAATCCGGCTTCGGCGATGGCTGCACAGCGGGTTTCCAGAAGTTCCGGATCGGTGATGGTCATCTCCGTCATCCGGCGGCGGCAAATGCGTTTCAGCATTTTCTGCCTTTCCGCAACCGAAAGCAGGGCCATCAGCATTTGTCCGCAGGCCGTCGAATGCAGCTGCTCCGTCCAGAACTGCGGCGGAAAGGTGAAAAATTTATCATTATTGCGCAGCAGGGAAAGACAGAAAAGTTTATCATTTTCAATCGCCCCGAGGAAAACCGTATTTCCGCTTTTATTCCGCAATTCACTTATCAGCGGACGACTGGATTCACGCAGTGCCCGCCAGTTATCGGCAAAAAATCCGAGATAAAAACAATGAGGTCCGAGGCGGTAACGGCGGTCTGCATCCTGCGATACCATACCCCGGTGATAGAGGGTGCGGAGCAGATTGCCCACGCACTGTTGGGAAATTCCAAGTTTTCCGGCAATATCCGCTGCCCGCACCGGCTCTGATTCCGCCGCCAGCAGATCTAACAGATTAATTGCTCTTTCCAGGACCTGAATCAATGGTTTAGGTTCAATTTCAGACATAAACAACTCCTTTTGACAGCAAGCTTAATATACAACACAATGTTGTATTTGTCAAGCAAAATACAATATTATTTTGTTTGAAACTTGAAAAAATCATCTGGTAATGCTATATTAACAAACGAAATACGGAGAAAAATCAGATGAATAATGCTTATTTGTTTCTGGTATCCCTCGGAGTCCTCTGGACTCTGGTTGCCATAGTCCTCAGCGAAGCCAGACAGCGTGGAGCTTCAGTCAATCACTTTTACTGTTTCGGTTCAACGACCGCAGTCGTGCTGTTGTTTCTTGCCGGTCATTCCGTCGGCGGATTGAATAATGTTTTCGCTCCGGCATACCGCCCGGCGCTGATCTGTTTCGCGCTGGCGGCACTGCTCAACGGTTCGGGTCAGGCTCTTTGCATGTCCAATCTCAAGCAGGGCGGCAGAGCGCTTGCCTATTCGATTCCCCAGCTCTCCTTTCTGCTGCCTTACGGCTGCAGTCTGCTCTTTTGGAAAGAACCTCTCTCATGGACCGGCATTGCCGGAGTGATGCTGATTGCGGCGGCGCTCTCTTATCTGGCGACCCGCCGGGGAGCAGAAAATAATGAATCCTCCCGCTCGTCGGCGCTGGAACCCAAACGGATTTTGATCGCCTTTGTCTCCATGATCCTGATCGGCAGCGGTCAGATACTGATGTCATCGCCGAGCCGTTTTGCCGCCGAAGCCCAGCTTTCTCCGTGGAGCGGAGCGTGTATCCTGCAGGCATCCAATGCGCTCTTTTTTCTCGGGCGCTCGCTCCGGAGCAGAGATGCGACATCCAAACAGATACTTTGTTCGCTCCGGGCGGGACTTTTGTGGGGATTATGTGCGGCGGCGGCTTATGCGGTACTGCTGCAGACTTTGCGGCTGCTCGGTGAAATCAGACAAGCCGGGTTGCTGTTTCCGGTCGGCAACAGTATGACGATCCTGCTTTTTACCGGCTTTGCAGCGATCCGCTTCCGGGAAAAACTTTCCATGTCGCAGTGGGCGGCATTTGTGGCGGTGGTGGCCGGAATCTTTCTGGTCAAGCTGTAACTGCCGGACAGCAGGGTATTGCAACAACAATCCATTATAATATTTAAGGAAAATGCTCATGGATCAGGAAATTTTTGCAATATACTTTCCCAGCTGGCATCCGGATCACCACTATGAAAAGTGGTACGGCAAAGGCTTCAGCGAATGGGAACTGGTAAAAAGCACCAAACCGTTATTTGAGGGTCATTACCAGCCGCGCCGTCCGCTCTGGGGTTATTTTGATGAATCCGATCCGGAAATGATGGCCCGGCAGATCGATGCGGCAGCTGACAGCGGAATCACCGGTTTTCTTTTTGACTGGTACTGGTACAGCGGTGAACAGTTTCTGGAAAAACCGCTGGATGAAGCTTTTTTGAATGCCCCCAATCGCAACCGCCTGAAATTTGCTCTGATGTGGGCAAATCACAACTGGGGTATGTGGCCGGCGCTGGATGATGACGAACATCAGGCGATGAATGGCAATGTCAATCAATCCAGCAATCTCTATCTGAAAATAACTCACTCGGAAGAAGATTTACGCAATGTGATCGATTTTTGCTCTGAAAAGTATTTTTCCTGCGATAATTACTGGAAAATCGACGGCAAACCGGTCTTTTCATTTTTCTCCAGCACTAAAATTTTTGAAAACCTCGCTCCCGCAGATGTCGTAAGAATAATGAATGAGCAGGCGCGCAAAAACGGTTTCCCCGGTATCTATCTGCTGATGAATATCGGCTGCAACAATGACAATAAATATTTTTGCGGCTGGGGGCGGGTCCCCCTACTCCGGGAAGCGGGATTTGATGCGGTTTTTGCCTACAATATCGTTGCTCCCGCCAATTATTATGAACTTCCGCAGGAGCGTCCGGTCTTTGATTATTCCGGGATGATGGAGTCGCAGGAGTATTGCTGGGGCAAGATCGAAGAGGGCGGTTTGCCCCACTTCCCGAGTGTAACTCTCGGTCTGGATGTCGCCCCCAGATGGAGTAGAAATGTTAAATTCCCGATGGATTATGTTGCTTTGGGCTATTGTCCCATCTGCACTGATATCACACCGGAAAGATTCGGTACGGTACTGGAAAAAGCTCTGGCAAAAAAAGCTCCGGCGGTGATCATCAACGCTTGGAATGAGTGGACCGAGGGAATGGCTTTGATTCCGGATGAGAAATATGGCTCCGGCTATCTGGATACGATCAGAGAAATCACCGGAAAAATTCTGCCGCCTGATGCTCCCCGGGGATGATCTATCTCCGGCGGTGCCTTGCCCCTCATACTTCCGTCTGACAGCCGGGAAAATCGGTATAGTGCGGTTCATCGACAAGTATTCTGGGGATGAACCGCTGAAAATGTTTCACTTTGCGGTTGCTTAAAGATTTCAGCCACGCCCCGACTTCCCGGCGGTATGCCTGATAATCGTGGCAGATGCTCCGGATGCCGGAAACATCCTGCCATCCCGGTGAAACTTCCAGAGTCAGCAGATGAAAATCTTTTCCGCATTGCAGATCGCGGGCCGAAGCTAACTTTCGTTACGTTTACATTCTCGTTGATGAAGCAACCGGAAACCATTTCTACATCGGCTGTACTGAAGACTTGAAAGCCCGCCTTGAAAAACACAATAAAGGTGATGTGCCGCATACTTCAAAATTCCGTCCGTGGAAAGTTGAAACATACATTGCCTTTGAATCAGAAGAAAAATCTACTGCTTTTGAACACTATCTCAAATCCGGCAGCGGTCACGTCTTCGCCAAGCGGCATTTCTGACAAAAATCACATCCTGCCCGCAAGGTTTGATTTTCCCGTTCCGATTGATAAATTCTGTGAACAGATATTGTGCGTTCTTTAGTCCGTTTAACCAGCGAATACTTTTTGAGCCAGTTATAAGCGGTACTTTTGCATATATTGAATTGCTTGCATAGTTCTTTTACAGGAACTCCTGTGTGCCAGGATTGAATGAACTTATTGTGAATATCTTCCATTTTGTTCTCCTTTTTTTTCTCGAAAAATATCTCTGATTTTGCCTTTTTGCCAATAAATTAATGATTTTATGTTGACAATATTGGTTATATATGGAAGCTATGATCTATACAATAGTTAAAAAGAAAAGGAAAAAGAAAATGGGACACGAAAAAATTATGGCATTACTGCAAGCAAGTGGATTTGTCCCGCCTGTACGTTTTTATAAGTTCGTGATGGATGACAGTACAAAACCATGTGATAGATGTTTAAGATTGGCAGGAGAAGTTTTTGCAGAAAATGATCCAAGAATACCAGAATTGCCTCTGCATCCCAATTGCGATTGCAGTTTGATTGAAATAAATCAGAATGAGTATTTACAACTTAAAGACTTTGAGTTTGGTAATATGAGTCATGAACGCTGGCATGAACAAACTGAAGAAAAAAAACATTTATGGTGTAATAGTTTCAGAAATCGATTCGGAAAAGCCATAGATAAGTACGCAAGGCAATATAACATCCCCAAAGAGTTGCTTGCCGGAATTATTGCAAACGAAATGCTGGATTGGAAATTTCCCGATGGAACATGGCTTGATGGGATTGGTGGAGGTGGAATCGGATATGCACAAATTGCCTTGAAAACTGCAAGAAAACATGGTACAACAGGATCTGATTCAGAGATCAAAAAGAGACTAAACTCTTATGATGGAAGCGTAGAAATCGCTGCCAGAATCTTAAAATGTTACTTTGATGAATTTTGCGATAGCGTACAAAATAATAAATCAGGACCAGGTTTTCAAAATTCAACCTTGTATTATATGGCAAAACCGTATATATTACAACGAGATGATTTCGTAAATATGAAAGTACCGGAATGGTTGCTGAATAGTATGTGTGCGGTTTGGAATAGCGGAATTGAAGTGATTTATGCAAAAGATCCAATCGGTGACACCAACTATCGCAATGCGTATATTCACGGTGAAAACGCATGGTATATTTTTAAATATTTGCCCAAATTGGTAAACGAATGAATAAAGATTGGCAAAAAAAACTTGGTAAAAGTCTGTTGAGAATAGTTGCTGCATTGGCAGTTATTCTTGGTATCCCGGCTCTTGCTTATTTACTTTGGCAGCCGGGAAGTAATGAGCCATTACCGGGATATCGCAATAATGCCATCTGGATCGGTCATGGCTGGATGGGCGATGACGGTTGGTTTGAACGTAATAATCGCAATAAAGATAATTTCCGCAGAGTTGAAAAAATTTCCGCGTTGTTCAAAAAACTTTCCGATAATAAAATCTCCACGGTTTATCCGCATTTATGCCCGGCAGAACTCAATGGGAAAATTGCCTCTTATGACAGCGTGCAAGTTGAGCTTTTTCTTGATATTGCCGCACAATACAACATCAAAGTCATTCCGTGGATTGGCGGGGTTTTTGAAGAATCTGCCCG
>JAFVUZ010000034.1 GCA_017502435.1 Lentisphaeria bacterium | reverse complement strand
TACGATCGAAGATCACTCATTGTGCGGAGGCTTGTATTCGGCATTGTCAGAAGCTCTTGCGATATTGCCGCACCGGGAGGTGTACGGCTTTGGGTGGAGTGCAGAAGAAGTGATCCCGCATGGCGAAGTATCTTTGCTCCGGGATCGGAAAGGGTTGACGCCCACGGCGATTGCAGAAAAAATTGCCGGATTAATGAAAATTTTTGAGTGAAGCACTTGCATTTTCATTTTGATGAGCTATATTATATTTCAACGCTCCGCATGGTGCGATTGTTGCTGTCCGGCATCGTTGCTCGCGGAAGCGAAAAATAAAGTTAAGGAGAATTGGGAAATGGACAAAGCAGTCAAACAGGAAATTATCAAGAAATATGCCCGTAAAGAGGGTGACACCGGATCTCCGGAAGTTCAGATCGCTCTGTTGAGCAACCGTATTTCTGCGTTGACCGAGCATCTTCGGAGCAACAAAAAAGACAACAGCACCCGCCGTGGTCTTCTGGCGATGGTTGCGTTGCGTAAAAAACTTTTGAGCTACCTGGCTCGTGAGAATCGTGCCAGATACATCACGCTGACTGATGAGCTTGGCATCCGCCGTGCGAAATAATCAGTAGCGATAATATATAGTCCTTGGGAGTGTGGACTTAAAAAGGCACTCCAAAGCGGAGAGGTGGCTGAGTGGCCGAAAGCAACAGTTTGCTAAACTGTCGTAGGGGAAACCTTACCGCGGGTTCGAATCCCGCCCTCTCCGCCATTTTTGTGCTCAAATTTTAACAAAATGTCCCCACTTTTCCCCACTTGGGGTTGCAAAATGCCCATTGTTGTGCTATAATCAGCCATAACCTGTTATTTTAGGTATTCGTATGGCAAAAGCAAAAAACAAGGTTGAGTCTGTGAAACTTGAATTCGGATCTGTAAGACAAAAAACTCCTGGCGGAACTTACTATTTCCGTTACCAAATCAATGGTATACGGAAAGAAATTCCTTTGCACACAACAAGCAAAGAAGATGCTATCCGACAAGCAAAAGAATTGATCCCGGTGACCAAATCCAAAAGTATTGATATGGTTGCCGCTCATGTCAAACAGGCAAAAGGGCTGGAAAAAATAGAAAGAAAACTGCCATTGGATGAAGCATGGCATATTTACTCAACTCATCCGGATAGAGCTACGCCCCACACCGTCAGTGAACAACTTGCATATAAGACAACATTTGAAGAGTTTTTATCTTTCATATCGACCTTGCCTTGTGGAATCGTCAGTATCCATGAGGTTGATCCCAATACAGTTGAGAGTTTTGCGTCATGGATGAAAACAAAAGCTCTTGCTGTTGATACGCATAACCGGAAAATTAAGCGGCTGCGTAAAATATTTGATGTCTTGAAAGAGTATTATCCTCAAAGCAATCCATTTAAGAGTAAACATCTGCTGCGTAATATTCGTGAAGAGCAGGATTCCGTTATCCGCCGTCAGGCTTTTTCACGTCAGGAAGAGTTGCAGATTTTGGCTGAATTAAAAAATCCGGCACGCAAACTTATGAATAAGGAAGAAATACGGATCGTTTACCATATCGGTATGTTCACCGGTCAAAGGCTGAAAGATTGCGTATTGATGCAGTGGCAGAATATTGATATGGAACGTCGCCGCATTTATGTCAAACAGTTCAAAACCGGCAAGGAAGTTTCAATTCCGATTGCCCCGGAGTTGTATGAAGCTCTTGAAACTGCAAAAACATGGCAAATCAATCAGTATGTCTGTCCGAAATCTGCCGCACGTTACAACAAACTTAACGAAGCAGGTAAAAATGTAGGCAATAACCTTGTCAATATTGATGTTTTGCGGGTGATCCGTTGGATTGGCTTGGAACCATCAGTTTCTGTCCCCGGACGAAAAAAGAAAATGACACAATACGGTTTTCACTCATTGCGGCACAGTTTTGCCAGTTTTTGTGCCGAGGCAGGCGTACCTAAAGCGGTGTTACTTTCTATTCTGGGAACAGATAGCGACATCGCCGACAAATATTATACCCATGTCGGAGATGCAGCACAGGAGCAGGCAATTCGGGCAATCAGTTTTTCCGGCGTGGAGAAAACTGATAATGAACGGATCGCTGCCGCTATAGAGTTCCTTGATAAAGAAAAACCGACTCCTGAAAACTGGAATCGGTTGAAAGAAATATTGTCTGAATAATCAACTTGAATTATTCTCTGTCGGAAGTTGAGACTTATTTTGTTCGTCTTCCGGCAGAGTTAAAATGTATTTATAAACATCAATGTTATAATACCGTACAGCTGTGCCGACTTTACGTCTCTTAAACGGGAATACGCCATCCCGTTCCAAATTTCTGAAATGAGCAAAGCTGACACCGAGCATCTCAGCGGCTTCTTTTTGATCTATTAACTTTGGGACAACATCCGGTAGCATTTCGCCTTTTTGGGCAAGGTGCCGCAAATTGCTCATGACTTCATTCATTTCCGGTACAGATATTGTACCGGATTCTGCCAAAGGCAGCAGTAACCGTCCAATTAACCGTACCGTAACAGTACTTACCGGGCATTTTATGAGTTTTTTCATATCATCCTCTGAAAGATATAATTAAACTGAAATACATCCCTTGGGGATGTCCGGCTTGAGAATTACGGCTTTTTGTAATTCATTGCCGTTGACGACGATTTCTCCGACATCCAGATAACCGGTCATTCCTTGCTCTGTCGGATCTTTGGTGATTGCTATGTCGTATGCACGGTTCAACATCCGTTCTACAATATCCCGGATTTCACGGGCTCCGTTTTTTGTGGTGTTGGTTTGCAACAAAGCAAAGTCTACTGCTTCCGGGGAATAGCCGAGAACATTCATATTGCTGGGGAGAAAGAAGCCTCCCTTTTCTTTGGCTTGTTCCTGTATGGTTCGGAAATATTCCAGCTTATCATTCATAAACTTGCGGGTGATAAGGCGGAGATGCTCCGGTTTCAAACTGTTGAACGCAAAAATTCCGTAGTTGAATTTACCAAATCGGGCAACAAATTCCGGAGAGTTGAACATCATTACCAGCCGCTGGCAGGCAGCTTCGCATTTGCGTGCCATGGAAAGATGGTTGTTTCCCTGAAAGATCTCTGCTCCGACATTGGAGGTGTAGAACAGCAGAAATCTGGAAATATCGTAGGTTTTATTGTTCCAAAGGGTAATGCGTCCGGCATCGATCTGCTGAAGCATATACTTTGCCATATCTTTATGAGCCTTTTCAAATTCGTCATAAAGGATGGCTCCTTCGGTGTTATTTTCCAGAAAATCATAGAGTCTTCCGGGATCTTTTTCGGAACTTCCAATAAGTTTTCTTCCGACATCACTTCCGGCGGTTTCTCCGAATTCAGACATATCCAGACGGAGCAGTTTTTCATCTTCCGTTCCGTAAAGATAGTGGATCACCTCGCGGATGACTTCGGTTTTCCCCGTACCGGTCGGTCCGAGAAAGAAAAACACCGTGGGACGGCTGGGATTGCTGATTCCCATAAACCAATACCGGAGTTTTTCAGAAATAGCGTCAATGACGTGATCCTGACCGATGATACGGCTTTTGAGATAGGGTTTGAGACCATCAAGGAACTGCATGGCTTCTTTGGGGGATTTGAACATGATTTCACCTCATTTCTTGTTTGGATTGATTTCCATTTTACCTGAAGTTCTGAGAAAGCGGAAGAACATACACAGTCCAATCCAGCAAATCAGAACAAACATTGCTTCTTTTATATCGAAAATATTGTATTGCAGCCACAGAGTCATTCCGACACAGATGGCGTAGTACCCGAGAATAGCATCCTGCCAGATGATTGCCCGCAGAAACTTTTTCTTTTTCCGAGGTTTTCCACTTATCAGAGCATAGCAAATTGCTCCGGCAGACTTCAGACAGGAACAGAAAATATCCAGCACAACGCTCAACGTGTAAAAGCATAATGTACTGACACAGCAGTAAAATTTATCGTTATAATAGGCAATGGGGATATCATTGCCGGTATAAACCATAAAAGCTCCGGCAAGCGGGATCACCGAAGTAAGTAAAAGAGCAATAAAACAAAGATAATCATCGGCGAAAATAAGCTGTTTTTCTCCGATAAACTCTCCTTTGCCGCCTACGGTCGGTACTACCGGACAATGGCGGACAAATTTTGCTCCGCACACCCGGCGGCATTGCTGTTCAATCGTAGAGCGGACATATACTGAACCATTATTCAAAATTCGTCCTGACTGCCAGAAAATGAATCCAACTTTGCATTGACCTCTGGGGCCTCCCGTCTGCAATGTGGAAAAATCGGCGGGATCTACCCGGTAATCTTTCTGTTCGGAATATCCTTCAGAAAAGGAAAGTGATTTATTGTCATCGCCTTTCATGGAACTGGATTTGGAGTCCCCATAGGTTTGGTTTTTGCGTAAAATGATTTCCTGGCCAATACTTTTTGATGCCCATTCATTGGTCTCAAATTCGCCATTCTGACAGAAAAACTTTGTTCCCAGATTACCCAGCAGAGAGGAGGCTTTTTCTTTACCGTATCCGTCGTAAAGATTTCCGAGGTTCTGCGTGGCATAAACGGTAAGCGTTCTGGATGAGCGGGCAGTTGTCTGAAACTTCTGATCGTAGTCCAGACTGAAAAACTGACATTCATCCGCCCAGAGAAACACCGGAGGGGCATCATTATTGCTGATATCTTCTCTGCGTTCAATCATCATCTCAAAACAGTATTTGATGATTCCGGCGGCATATTGCCCCATTCTGCCCCACGATTTCTGGTCATAATCCACAATCAGTATCTTGTGATTACGGTAAATATCTTCCAGATGAAGCGTAGATTCCGGAGCGGAAAAACAGCGGGCAAGTTCTCCACGCTGCATGGAGTCGGCTGTTACACTGAAACTTGAAACTGTGTTGGAACGGGTACGCTCATCCAGATAGGCAAACTCTTCCAGAAAAAAGGTGCGGGCTATTTCAAATTCGGGAGTCTGTCGCAAGTGTTCCGGAATGGAAAGAGCCATAAGGTCGGTACAGTAACTTGATTCTTCTGCGGTATTGCCATTGGCAGAGGGTGCAGAAATCACCATCCGGTAGATGTTTTCAATATTGATGGATTCTCCCGCCATTTGCAAAATGGTCATGGTATTGCGGAGTAATTGTTTTACCGCATTGTTCCAGTATTCATCATTGCCGCCGCCGGAATTGCGCTTGTCTTTTCCCATATTGACGATTTCAAGGTAGAGATTGACCAGATTTTCGATTTGTCCGCCGCCTCTGCCTCTTCGGCGTGATTCGTGATCGAGATAGTTGAAGGTAAGTTTGCTCAAAAAAAGCAGATCATCTTCCCGGTGAGCTTCTTTGGCGTATTTGATCCAGGTGTCACATTCATCCGGCTTTGCACAGAATACCACGCCGCCAAAGTTG
>JAFVUZ010000033.1 GCA_017502435.1 Lentisphaeria bacterium | reverse complement strand
TTATGTTTTTTATTAAGTCAAACTTTCATAAACACCTTAACAGAAAGGAAAAAAAATGAAAAAAACATTCACACTCATCGAACTCTTGGTCGTAATCGCCATTATTGCTATTTTGGCGGGAATGCTGCTGCCGGCTCTTAACAATGCAAGAGAAAGAGGACGTATTGCAAAATGTGCCGCAAACTTGCGCCAAATGGGCAATGCAATGATTTTTTATTCTGATGATAATGACGGCGAAATCCGCGATGTCACATGGCTGTATAATTCAGGACTTGCAGATGGTAAGCCGTGCGGTTGTTCCAATCTTAATGAATATATTAAAAATAAAAATGTTTTTATTTGCTCCAGTGATTCAAAAAGCAGTGAGAAAGACAGAATCAGTTACTCATTTTCTTATTTGTATTCTTCTCCGGCTTTGACAAGCGTTAAATTGCATCGCTTTGTAAATCCCAGCGGTATTATGTATATGCTTGATTGTTTCCATCCCAGCCGCAAATTTAATTCAGGCGTTGCCAGTCTTGTAAAATATGATACTACAGGTTATCAACATGCAAGCAGAGCAAATATGTACAGACCGCATCAGAATAATACCGGTAATAATATGCTTTTCTTTGACGGACATGTTCAATATTATAAATACAAAGCTCCCGGTTCAATATTCCCTGATAATGTGACTATGGATAAGTTTTATAAGAAATAATATTTAACTTAACGGTTTAAATCATGAAAAAATTTATTATATTGACGGTAATTTTTATTACCGCGGGTCTTTGCGCTCAAAATTTGCTTAAAAACGGCGGTTTTCAGGAAAAAAATCCTGACGGTTCAATTAAGAACTGGACTGTTTATCCGAAAGTTCTCAAAGGCGGGGTTGAGGTTTCTATTGATAGTACCAACAGCCGCAGCGGCGGTCAGTCTGTCCGTATTTACAATCCTCGTGATATCTATTACACCCGTGTTGACCAGCTCCGGATTCCATGCAAACCGCATACCAAGTATATTGTAAAAGCTTATGCAAAATGTCAGGATATAAATTCAAGTCGCAAAGGCGGTGCAAGGATTTTCGTCGGTCCCGCCAAACTTGAATATCCGATAGTTCAGTTCGGACCCCAATTTTTGCAGTGGCAGAAAAAACTTCAATATCCGTACAGTTTTAACTGGACAAAATTTGAAAGTACGGTTTTCAATTCAGGTAAATATTCTGAACTCAGCATAACATTGTATCTCCGCAATGCTTCAGGTACGATTTGGTTTGATGATATTGAACTTGTTGAATATACTCCTGATATTGAAAAAAATCGCAAAGCTGAAATAGCCCGTACTCTTATCAACAACAATATCAATACGGTTGAAAAACTTGCTCCGGCACTGAAAAAAGATTTGGATGCTTTACGGAAAAAAACATTTTCATACATGCCGGAAAAACGTGACCCGAAACTTGGGATGCCGTTTTTTGCCATTGACCGTGAACTCGGAGTTCTTTTCAGTTCTTACTTACAGAAAAAATTTCCGCAGCAGAAAATTGTTGTTTCTGCAGTTGACGATCCGCTGAAAAGCGTCAGTGCTTTTACGCTTCCTGCAAAAGCTCCCGACAAGATCGTTGTCAAAGGTTTAAAAAATGAAGTTGAAATTTTCGCTCTCAACCTTGTAAATGTTTCCGCAAAAGAGGAAAAAATCAATCTGAATTTGCCGCAGAATATGGAAATCATTCCGCGGTTGGCAGTTCATATTGAAACTGACCGCAAAACTGCTGTCGATGATGCTCTCGTCCGTATAAAACCTGACAAGGACGGAAAATTAGCAGTTTCAATTCCTGCGGGGATGACGAGACAGCTTTATTTCAATGTCAAATTGCGTAAATCATGTTCGGGCGTGCTTGCAATCGGAGATAAAAAAATTACTGTTGAGTGTCAAGTTGCAGATGCTGAATTTCCGTCGGATTTGCCGCTTGTACTTTTCGGTTATGCTTATCCTGACCGTTACAGATTTATGAAAGATATTGATAAAACACGCAAATTCCGTAATGAAATGCACAATAATCTGGCGCATCCGTATCAATTTTCCGCTCCGCTGCCTGTTTTTGACAAAGACAATAAGTTCTGTCCGGAAAAAATGGATTGGAAGAAAATGGATTTACAGCTTTCCATGACTAAAGCTCCGCAGCATGTACTGATTGTGCTTGCAGTTCACAGTCCCGTTCATACAAAACTGTCAATCGGAACAGACAGAGGCAAACCGATTGCTCTTCATTCTCCCGAATGGAACCGTCGTATAACTCTTTGGCTTCAAGCTATGGTTAAAGGTTTTGCAGAACGCGGTATCGGTTATGACCGTTTCGGAGTTATTCTTTTGGATGAACCGAGTGAGGAAAAAATGCCGTATTTAAAAAAATTGTCAGCTGTCGTCCGCAAGGCTGACCCGAAAATCCGTATTTATAATAATTTCAACAGCAATATTCCTTCTAAACGGGTGAGTGAATTTATTTCCATGTTTGATATTATTTCTCCTCATATTACGGAAATGACACCGCATAATATGGCGATTTTGAAAAAATCCGGAAAAGAAATCTGGGCTTATCATGTACAGAACCGTTCTTATCCTCCGGAACAAATGCGTGACCTTTTTTACAAATTACGCAAGGAAAATATCAAAGGGTTCTCTTATTGGTGTTTTTATGATAATAATCCGGATTGGACACCGGCAGGAGAGCAGTGTTACAGCGTAGTTTACAGCGGAGATACTGATGAGTGGATTCCCTCCAAACGCAGTGAAGCTATCCGTGAAGGAATGGAGATTTATACAATGCTCACACTTCTGAAAGAAAAAAATACTGCAGTTTACAGTGATATTTGTAAAAAAATCGGGAAAATCTCTCATGCAGAATTACATGAGATTGTTTTTAATAATATGAAAAATAATCGAAAGCGGAGAAAAATGGATTTTAAAGTAAAAGAAAAAACAGGAACAGCAATTCAAGTTGAAATAGATAAGGCTTTTGCGGCAGGTGGCGGCAGAGTTGTGCTTGAACCGGGAGTTTATACAAGCGGAACTCTTTATCTCAAAAGCAATGTTGAATTGCATATTCCAGCAGGTTCTGTTCTGCAGGGATATACAGACCCTGATAAATATGATGATTTCAAGCATGATTTGATGATGACTGCACCTGAAAAAAGCCGCAAAGTTTTTATTGCAGCAGCAGATGCGGAAAATATTGCAATCACCGGAAACGGAGAAATAAACGGACAGGGGCCGGAATTTTATGACCGGAATGTTCCGGCAGAAAGTTTTTTTAAAAAACCGCCGCATCCGCGTCCGCGTATGATTCAATTTTTCAACTGCCGTAACGTGACATTGAATGGAATAAATTTTATTGATTCACCGGGCTGGACGATTTGGATGATTTGCTGTCAGAATGTTTATGTCTCAAAAATCCGTGTGGAGGGACATCAACAGATGATAAATAATGACGGTTTTGATATTGACGGCTGTAAGAATGTTGTTATCAGTGACAGTTTCTTCAAAACAGGCGATGACTGTCTTGTTTTGCGTGCCATGAGGCATTTGCCTGACAGAGAGTATATTTGTGAAAATGTTACTGTCAATAACTGTATACTTGACAGT
>JAFVUZ010000032.1 GCA_017502435.1 Lentisphaeria bacterium | reverse complement strand
TGAAGCAATTGAGAAAATGTGCCAAAGTTAATATTAAGATGTGGCGACATCGGTAAAAACGGTGCCGCCTTTTTTGCGCTTTAAGGGGCGCGGCGCGGCGGTTGTTCAGCAGGATGACTCTTTGGTGTGGATAATCCTGAAAGCCCACATTCTGCCCCGGTTTCGGCTATTGATAGCGACAACCGTTCAACTCTCATTTACCCTGAACAGGGCATTTTGCATAAATCTTTCCAGCCCGACTTGTTGATTTGAGCGAAAAAATTTGTTTCTGTTTGCTACAGAGAATAACTTATAAAATGTTTTTTTCGGTAATACATTACTTGCAAAAATACATTTAAAGAGTTATATTCACCTTATTGCAGGATTTTTATTCAAATCCATAAAATAATCAGAGGCTTATTATGTCAGATTTAAAGCAGGTTTTAAGTGATGAAATCCGCCGTCTTGCCAGAAAAGAAATCAAATTGGCAGTCCAGCCGCTTCAGGCAAACATTGTTTCATTGCGCCGTCAGGTCGCTGAATTGAAAAAGTTGCTCAAAGAGTCAAATAAAAAGAATGAGATTCTTCAAAAGAAAGCTGGCGGAGAAAATGTTGCGGAACTGACAAGCGAAGAACCTAAACTGCGTTTGAATGCTGCGGGAATTATCCGGATCCGTACCAAACTGAAACTTTCTCAAAGTGATTTTGCAAAGTTGCTGGATGTAACTATGCACTCCGTTTGCTCCTGGGAAAATGGGAAAAGTCATCCCAGAGCCGCTATGAAGACAAAAATCTGTTCTTTAAGAAAATTGGGGAAGCGTCAAGTAAAGAAAGTTCTTGCAGAAAAGCAGGATAAGCCTGCGGTTCAAGAATAAGCAGTTAAAGGCGGTGGGAATCATCCTGCCGCCTTTTCCATACAATCCAGTCCATTTGTATTTGAAGAGATTTTTTCAATATTTCATCAAAACGGGATATCATCGTTATTCTCAAAATCGTTATTGAAACTGGTCGGTTGAGGCTGTACCGGCTGTACGGATGAGGGATAAGCGGGAATTTGCGGAGAGTTTTCTTTGCGTTCAGCGAGGAGGACTTCAAAGCGGAACTGCAGAACTCCATCTTTGTTTTGTGTTTGGGCGGGAAGTTCGTTGACAAATAAGTTCATGAACTGTATTTCTTTATAATCATGCACGATTGCATATCCGGCATCGTTGCTGAAATATCCGTATTTGTCATCGGCTTTCTTGTAATACCGCCGCAAACTTCTGACCCGAAAAAATTTATCTGTCTGCAAATCCATATTCCGTAAGGCGATGGAAAAACGCCATTCACAAACACCATTCCGGTTGACCGTCTGGGCTGGAATCGCATTGATGTAAAGCGAGATTTTATTGTATTGCGGATCGTGCCGGGCAAATCCGGCATCGACCTGACGGAATTTGATTTGCGATTCTTCCCGGTGAAAATAGGGAGCCAGATTTTTGACATAAAGAAAATTGGTTTCGGGTGTGGCGGGTGTTTGTACGGCAGTCTGCATAAGGAAGCCTCCTTTTATCGGTTATTGTTGATGGTATTATAGATGATTTTGACTTGATCCACATCTTTGAGGACAATTCCGCCCCGGTAGGTGGCAGCGGTGCTGATCACGATATTTCCGCATCCCAGAATTTGCTGAATCAGAGTTTGGGTATAGCTGACGCTCTGGATCTCATTCAGGCGTAAAGTCTGATTAAAGCGGTTCAAAACTCCACCTTCACTGGTAACACCACGATTGCTTATGATGTAGAACTGTGCTTTTCTTAACAATATGGTATAAAGAATTTTGACAATGATCAATAACGGAATCAGAAACAATCCGAAATTCAGCGTTCCATCGTGGAGTTTACCGTTATTGCAGACAAATCCGACTATCCCGCTGATAAATAAACTGCCGGTACCAATGCTCAAAATTGTTCCGATACTGAACCAGAAGATGTTCCAGATGCTTCTTGCGATGAAGAGAAAGCGGTTGCCTTTGACTCTGTAAAAGATTTTTTCATTTGCTGTATTCATGTTCACCTCCAATGTTTTGTCCTTCGCCCGAGGCGGGGACAAAACATGAAGATGGGACTGCGGGCGTTCAGCCCGCATACCTGCTGTCAGGCAGCGTCCTGAATGATTTCATCCACAACGGATTCCAAACCGTGTTCGTCAAGAGCATTTTCCACATCGGCATTAAATTTATCCCAATCATCATTTTCCAATACAGGATAGAACTCTTCCGGCAGCCAGCAGTCTTCAAGCGTTTTTCCGTCATAGGTATATTCTCCCAAAATACGGAAGCCCGGTTCATTGTATTTTGCGGTTATTTCACTGATTTTTGCGTGAGAACAGAACCAGCGAACCCAATCCGCCATTTCTTCCGGCTGCAGACTCCATTTTACATCTCCGGTGATAC
>JAFVUZ010000031.1 GCA_017502435.1 Lentisphaeria bacterium | reverse complement strand
TTCGGCGGAATGTTCGATTGCTCCTCCCCTTTTTTTAGGGAATGAGCAATCAAATCTTCCGCCGGATTAGCCACATCAGGGGTATGCCGTTCGTTGCTGTCGCAACTCACTATACCCCCGAACCCCCTCAATTTTTTTTAATTATCAGTCAATGTTTAGTACAGAGCCTTCAGATTTGCTGAATACTTTCAGATATTCAGCTGTCATATCCTGAGTTGTGTATATGCGGATGTTTTCTGCGGGAGTTTTCTGCAGAGCATCCGCAATTTTTTCAACGGTTTTTTCCGGTTCTCCTGCAAAATCAGCAAGAAATGCATTGGGGTATTCATTTACAACCTCTGCAACCGATGGGATATTTTGTGCGACAATCCGCAAATTGTTTGCAGTTGCCTCTATCAATGACAGCGGCAATCCCTCAAATCTGCTCGGCATGAGAAATACATCAAATGCTCCGCATTCGCTGGCGGCTTGAGCCGAATACCCTGCAAAAACGATTTTCATATTTTCCGGCGGATTGGCCGCCTGCAGCAGCAGATTTTCTTTTTCCGGACCGTCCCCGATGAAAACAAGACCGATTTTCTGCCCCGCAAATTTTCTGCTGAGCAATTCCTTCATCCCCAGCAGAATATCAAATCCTTTCTGGTGATTCAATCTCCCTACACATCCAAAGACAATATCACAGCCTGCAACTCCCCATTTTTGGCGTAATGCTTTTTTTTCATCATCCGCCAATTTCCGTGGAATATCTATTCCGTTGCGTATGACTTTGAATGAATTTTCGGGAAGTTTCAGCATTTTCTGCTGAAAATCTGCCGCCGCCTGCGATACTGCAGTATGAACATCCGCCATTTTGAATGTCATTTTGTCCAGCACAAAACGCCATTTCTGCGATTTTCTGATTTCCATAATATGAATTGTATTTATCAGCTTGAAACTGCGTTTTTTCAGCAGCAGACGCGAAAGAATATTGGGATGAAAAAGATGTGCTGAAACACAATCAGGATTCAGTGATTTTACAAGACGTCCGAGTTTCAGCAGCCGCCACGGATGTTTTTTGTCTGCATTCAGTGACACAAGATGGATGTTTTCTCTTTGAAATGCCTGTACCATCAAGTCTTCATGGCACAAATTTTTCAAAGCACAAACAGCAGTTTCATGTCCTTTTTTTTGCAGTTCAGTGCAGATATTCAATACTACACGTTCCGCTCCGCCGATGGCGATTTCTGTCAATACAAATACAATCTTCATCTTCTGAAACAGTTTTGTAAAAGTTGAGGATTTTTGAAATTGCTTCCAGAGGATTTTTGAAATTGCCTCCATAATAAAAAAGCCCCTGATTTTTATCATCCGGGGCTTTTTTATAAACGAACCGAAAATTACTTCTGAGCTTTTTTCCAATCAGCTTCGCTGACAAAAGCAGTCAAGTTGCGGCCATCAGCAGTTTTTGCTTTGAAAGCATAGCGTTTGCGGCCTTCATCACCATAGGAAACGAATTCGGTGACTTCTGCGGTGACTTTCTGTTTAGTTTTGACATCATAGAAAGAATGTTTCATTTTTTACTCTCCTTTTTGGTGGTTAGGGATTAACAACTATTTACATTATAGCCTAAAGATTGAATAAAACAAGTCGAAAAACGTAAAAAATTTGAAAAAAATTGAAAAAAATACATTTTTTAGTGCTTTTTATTATGAAAAATGCATTTAAAATTGATAAATTTTACTAAATCCGTTTTGTTCTGCCTTCTCAAAAACATTTTTTTTATGAAAAATATTTGAAAAATTCCATCTTGATAGTATAGTATATACCAGAAAGCAGATTTCTCTCAGTATACCATTTGTATCGGAGTGGACTTGCCTGTACCCATTGCGGTCTTGCAAAACAAACTCTATATTACATCGTATTTTTGTTGAGGCTATAATCTGCTTTCTTTTTTTAACCATGAAATTGAAAAATTTTAGAGATATTGAATGCAGCTGCTGCAAAATTTGACCGGAGCGTTCTCAAGAGTTACCCTACGGGTAGCCCTTTCGAACTACCGTTCAACTTTTATTGCATCTGCAGTTCACTATCTTTTCTGAAATTTTTCAATCTCATGGTTATTTGTCCCCGTATTGAAACTTTTGTGTAGATGTCTGGGGAGGCTGATTGATAATTTTTGATGTATTAGTTATGCGGAGTGTTCTCAAGAGTTACCCTGCGGGCAGCCCTTTTGAACTGCCGTTCAACTTTTATTGCATCTGCTATCCAATATCCTGCCTGAAATTTTTCAATCTCATGGTTATTTGTCCCCGTATTGAAACTTTTGTGTAGATGTTTGGGGAGGCTGATTGATAATTTTTGATGTATTAGTTATGCGGAGCGTTCTCAAGAGTTACCCTACGGGTAGCCCTTTCGAAATACCGTTCAACTTTTATTGCATCTGCTATCCAATATCCTACCTGAAATTTTTCATAAGATTGTGTATTTGTGTTATTTGACAATTTTTCATTTATGTTTGAAATTTATCCGCTTTCAATTTTTTGCATACAAAAAATTGAAAGCGAATACAAGAGTTTTTAAGGTGAGGTGGTGGGGTTTGGGGAGGCGGAGAGGAATTTTTTTGCAAAAAAATCCTCTCCGCCTCCCCAAGAACCAAAAACTCATCTTTTAAAGAAAGGAAATTATTATGGGAAGTTTTATACTTAAGACATTTTTGCAGTTTTTATTTTTGATTACTCCGTTTTTTGTTTTGTCGATGTTTTTATCGATGACTCAGGGGTGGGAGACTGTGGCGAAGAAGAAGCTGGCGGTGAAAGTTGGTATTTCGGCGTTTATCACCTGTGTATTTCTTTTATTTTTCGGGCGCTGGCTTTTTGCGGCGTTTGACATTACGATTGATGCGTTCAGGATTGGTGGTGGAGCGTTGCTTTTTCTGTCTGCGGTAGGTTTAGTAAACAGCAAGATTGCGGACAAGGCTCCGTCTGATGATATGGACAGTGCGGTTTCGAACATTGCTGTTGTGCCGCTGGCGATACCTGTTACCTGCGGGCCGGGCACGATTGCTGCGGTTCTGGTTATTGGTGCGGAATCTGCCGGAATAACCAATCAGCTTGCCTGTGTGATCGGGCTTGTCGGGGCGTTTGCGGTTTTGACGACCATGCTGGTACTTTCTGCATGGGTTGAGCAGAAACTCGGACGCAATGTGATTGTTATTCTGAGTAAAATCACAGGATTGATTCTATCTGCCATGGCGGCACAGCTTGTTTTTACCGGTATCAAGCATATTCTTGCGATCTGATTAAAAAATCACTAATTATCGGAGGGAGGGCATTATGGCTGGGAAAAAATCGAATATAAACTGGCTGTTGAAAGAGTTGCCGTTTTTGCGGGAAAAGGGAATTATTTCTGCGGAAGCGGCGGAGAATCTTGAAAAACATTATCAAGCTGAACTTGACAAAGTTCCTTCAATGCAGAAGATTTTTTCATTGATTGTCGGTATAATCGGAATTGTTATGATAGCCGGAGGCGTCATACTTTTTCTCAATCACAACTGGGATATGTTTCCGAAAGTGGTACGCATAGGAATTGCCGCAATTCCGTTATTTTGCGGGGCGGTGATTTCATATTACACAATATTGAATGAAAAAGGTGTTTTGTGGCGTGAAGCTTCGGCGGTTTTCACAAGTACCGGAGCGGCGGTGCTGGCTGGAGTTATTTCTCAAATTTATCATATCGGCGGAGAATTCAGTGATTTTATGTTTATGATATTGCTGTTGTCGGTGGTGCCGCTGTATCTTTTCCGCAGTATTGGTTTGGCGACATTGTATGCGTGTTTTACTTTTTCTGTTTCGAACTGGAATCCGTCGGACAGGTGGCGGGTTTTGCTGGTCGCACTGCTGCTTGTGCCGTTTCTGATTTATTATCTGCAGGCAAAATCACCGTATAAAGTCTGGTGCAGATACATTGCGATTTTGAATGCGGTTGCGTTGTTCAGTATTTCTGCAAGTGTGTATTCTCCGTTGACGGCGGCAATTTTTATTGGAATTTTTATGCTCGGCGGTTTGGAAATTGAAGATAAGCATGAAGGATTTTTCCGCAATCCGTGGTTTGTTCCGTCATTTGTGCTGGCGATAATCATGCTGGCATCCGGGAGCAGTTCGGAATATTTTTTCAAATTCAGAGAAATCCATTGGACATATTGGACAGTTGCAGGATTGGCGGCGGCGGCATTTGCATTTATGTTTTACCGTAATCAGAAAAGATTTGAAAGTTTCTGGTGTTTGCTGTTTATTATTCTGACGGCCGGAGGTTTTGCGGATGAAAATTTTGTAATGCGTATAATTTACAATGTTTTCATGGGACTTTCCGGCATTGCTTTTATGCGTAATGGTTTTGTTTATAAATCCTTTGCCGGATTCAATATCGGAGCATTGATGATATGTGTACTGGTGGCGTGCAGATTTTTTGATAAAGACATCGGCTTGCTGTACCGTTCACTTGGATTTATTCTGCTTGGCAGTGCTTTTGTGACGGCGAATGTGATTT
This sequence comes from Lentisphaeria bacterium, assembly GCA_017502435.1. GTDB lineage: Bacteria > Verrucomicrobiota > Lentisphaeria > Victivallales > Victivallaceae > RGIG5270. Next base: position 4,665 of record JAFVUZ010000031.1, on the reverse strand, counting down.
TCGCCCGCAGAAACAAGGAGGTGAAAAATGAAGAAGCATAAGAAAATTATTTTGGCAGTGATTTATACTTTTTCACTTGTACTGATTCTGATTTATCCGGTGAACCGCATTGTGCGGATAGATTTTCCGTCGGAGGAACCGGTTGAAATGAAGTTTAAGGTTGTTCTCCGTGATCCTTACGACCCGATGCGTGGACGGTATGTGGTGCTGAATGTCGAACCGGACCGCATTCCGGCAGGTAAAGTTCAGGGGGATATACAATGGAGAGACAAGGCGTATATGGTTTTGGAACGTGATGAAAAAGGATTCGGAAAACCGGTACGCGTGACTAAGGACCGCAGCAGTATCAAAGACGGTGAAATTTTTGTCCGGGTAAAAAATGTATGGCAGACATATTCGCAGAGAAATGACAAAAAGGAATATAATTTACAACTGCCGTTTGACCGTTTTTATCTGAATGAATTTAAGGCACCGCAGCTTGAAAAAGAACTGCAGTATGTCACCAGAAAATTTGATATGGTTCTGACGGTAAAATTTTTCCGGAACGGCCTCTGGGCAGTATCAAATCTGGAGAAAATTTCTAAAATTAACTGAAATCCGTAATTTTACTGCACAACAGAGCAAATTATTGTTTTTTTGAGCGGTCCTGCAGGATGCGGGCGGCGGATGCGGCGGTAAATTTATCTTTTAATTCCTTGCGGACGAGGGCAGCTTCGAGATAGAGATTGATCAACTGGTGCTGTTTGGCAAGAGAGCCGGTTGACCATACTGCAGAGAATGCAGTCAAGCCGTTGAAAAGTTTCTTCGTATCCTGAGCCGTCGGATTTTTTATTTTTTTGAAATCATTGACATTGATTGCATCGGCAAAAAGTGCAGTGGAATTGATTATTTTCATAAGAGGTGCTTTTTTGCCGGTGACAAAAAATTCACTCCAGAGAATGTCAAGTTGATATGGAACAGTTGGATTTTTCACCTCAAACGGGTTGTTTTTGAAGTATTTTTCACAATGTTTTTTGAACTGTTCAGGAAGCATTGCGGCAGTTTCGGGTGAGAGAAAATAAAGAATCGTCGCTCCGAGATTGCGGCCGTCGGTTCCCATTTTGTTGATAACCATATCGGCAAAAGGTTCGACATATTGCGGATTGTTTTTCAGCAGGTGGTAAAAAAGAGCCATTTGAGGCAGGGGATTATAATTTTTCTTTTCTTTTTGCTTCTGTTCCGGCTGTTTTTTGATCAATGCTTCAAAACCGGGCAGAATATATTCCGGTTCAGGGGCACGGTAATAATTTGTAAGTTTGTTCAAAGCGTCGGCTTTTTTATCCGGTTCGATTTTTTCGACATATTCAAAAACGCTTGAAGTTTTGATGAGTTTGCCGCTGTTATCATCTTTGAGTTCCAGTTGAACGGTGTATTTGCCGAATGGATCTTTGGGCGGACGGTCCATGATGCCTCTGATTGCACCGGGGAGAAGCAGAACTCCGGCTTTATCGCCTGAAACGTTGAACTTGACCGGTTTCAGAGTAAGTTCATTTTTTTTGCCGTCGGGACGGACAAAAGCAACTTTGCCGGAAATCGAAGCCTGATTGTTTTTGAGTTCCGGATGCAGAGCGAGAAAGTAAACTTTGAATGGCGTCTGCGGTTCAATTTTTGAAAGAATGGGAAAAAAAGGCGGTCTCTGCGGCAGAATATGCATAAATTGATCTTCGATATTCAAAGCCCGTGTAATGACTATTTTCGCATCAAAAGCAAATAAATTTATACCCGCTGTCAGCAGTATAAAAAGAAATAATTTTTTCATAAGACCTCCAATATTTTTCGTTTTTCAAAAAGCAAAAGTTGCGATTTCTCCTGCTTTGAGGACAATGTTGTCTGCAGAAACTGACTCTGCAGTTTCAGCCGGAGTGCCGTATTGATAAGTGATTTTGGTCAATTTCTGCGGAATATTCAATCCTGAAAGTCTGCCTGAAGATTCTGTATCAGCAGGATTGAAAATACGGATTGTATTTTTATTGAGAATTTTATCAAAAGCAAAGGCGGAAATGAGCAGTTTGTCTGATTCAAGTTTGAAATAAGTTTCAGCAAATCTGCGGCTTTCTTTTGCCGGATGCAGAATCACGGCATACTGCGGATTGAGCAGACGATTGGCTTTGTGGTGCAGGGTATTTGAATCTGCTCCGAAACCTTTCCAGGTGAAAGCGGCAGTCAATTTCAATTTCTGCTGCAGTTGTGCTTCCGGAGTTTCAATGCCCGGACCTGCTCCGGTTTTTCCCAGATTGCCGACAGCCCGGAAAAGTGTCAGATCAAAAGATTTGCCATCGGTCGTATGTTCAAAAAGTCCATGCGGCATAAATGCAAAATCTTTGCCGTTCTCACGAATTGAAATATGACCGAAGTTGCGGCGGAGCGGTTCAGTTTTGTCACGCCAGGAATCGGGTTCAATCATGCGTGCAGTATCAGTAATTATGTGGTTGAACTGAGTTTCCCGGCAGTATTGAGTAAATTCAAAAGGAGTTTTGATATGGAGCTGCAGACGGTGATCGCGGGCATTGTTATCAATGGTGAAATCTGCAATGAAAGAATCATCACTGAATGTACCTGTAATTTGCAGAATTACCGGCATTTCAACTTTTTCAGCACTGCCGCTGTGTTTGGGAAGAGTCAGTGATGAAGCAAATTCAACCATATAAATATTGCCGCTGACGATACGTTCAGTTTCCTGCCAGCACTTATTACAGACTGTGATTGGATTTTCACCCGGACGGTAATCATATTCATCGCCGTCATCAGTGGAATCTATGAGAGTAAGAAAATCGTCAATACGGTATGCCGGGGTATTCAAAACAAGTTTGCCGTTTTCACAAAAAACGGGGATTTTTTGAGAAACATTATCAGAAGCTGCCGCAGTTTCGGGTTGATGTTTGAGGAAGAAACTTGAATTGCCGCATCCGTCAGCAAGCGGCATATCTGTATAAAGATTTATGCGGCTGCACAAACGTCCCTCCGGTCCGGACGGGATGAAGGGAGCATTGGTGGTGCTTGCTTTTTTGTCATCGGCGGCAATAAAATCGTATTCATTATTGTCGTTGTCAACAAGAACGTATTCATTGATATTGATATTGTCGGGAATTACAAAGTTGAAACGTTTGAGATTGCCCTGCTGCAGACCGTAAGCGTTGGATGAAACTGCAAGTTTTATGATTTCAGCATCGGAATCGGGCATAATAGCCTTCAACTCATCAACTCCTGCTGCAATACGCAGAAGCCGTTCAGTAACCACAGTCACAGTACTTTCAATTTTGTCATAACGCACATCCATTTCGCGGTGTACTGCATCGGTGCTGCAGCCGCAGATGCTGTCATGGGCCTGATTCTGCAGGAGCAATTTCCATGCATTATCAAGGTGGGTTTGATAGCGTTCACGGAGTTTTGCAGAGACAACGGCGAGGGCGGGTTCTGCCATTTTTTCAAGCAGATATTGCATTTGGACATTGCGTATTTTTAGGTTGACACGGCTGGAGGATGTGCCGGTGAGGATGCGGAAAAATCTGCCTGCAATAAGTTCTCCTGCAAATGAATCAAGTTTATTCAGATCAAGATTTTTCCATGCTTCGCGGACATATTCTGCAATCGGGGCGGTTGCAGCAGTGAAATCTGCATTGGAGCAGTTGAATTTTTCCAGCCGTGACGCCAGATTTTCTTCCGGCAGCAGATGGTCGCAGCCGTTTACAGCCAGCATTACGGGGAGATCGGAATATTTTTCAAGGTTGAGCCGTATTGTCTCCAGACGTTCATTGAATTCATCCTGATTCTGCGGCAGGTTCATGCCCAGACCGTATGCTCCTGAAATCCATTTGCCGGTGACAGGATGAAAAATATCAACAATGGCGGCAAGTGCCAGAAGTTTGTATTGGTTGTTTTTGTCATTCCAGATAAATTCCGAGCGTGGCGGCTCCATTTGAGCACCGATGCCGCGGCAGAAAAAGTATGCGTCAAAGCCGGCGGAATTTAAAATGGCAGGCAGATCTGCATTGTGGCCGAATGCATCGGGGGCATAGGGAATGCCGGGCTTGCCGCCGAGTTCGCGGATGATTTCAACTCCGTATGAAATATTGCGGAAAAAAGACTCTCCGGACGGCATATACATATCAGTTAAAACATAAAAAGGACCGAGTTCAAGTTTGCCCTGTGAAGCAAATTTTGTGATTTTTTCACGCCATTCCGGCTTGAGATTGAGAATATCTTCGACCATGACGGCCTGACCGTCTGTGAAAAAATTGCCGAGTTCGCCGGATTCAAGTTTTTCCAGTACAATATCAAAAAGTTCAGTCAGGTAAACACTGAATTCTGCTTGTGTTTTATACCATTCTCTGTCCCAGTGTGTTGAGGGTACAAGAAGAAGTTTTTTTTGCATGATAAAATTCCTTTTTGTGACTTGTTTTTGTATTTTCAATAAGATACATCGTGAAGTATGTAAAATCAAGATATGAATGTTAAAATGGTATAATTTTTTTGTTTCTTGTGTTTTATATTTGAAAATAAATATTCAAGTGTTATTTTAATATGAAAGGCTCTGTACTAAACATTGACTGATAATTAAAAAAAATTGAGGGGGGTTCGGGGGTATAGTGAGTTGCGACAGCAACGAACGGCATACCCCTGATGTGG
>JAFVUZ010000030.1 GCA_017502435.1 Lentisphaeria bacterium | reverse complement strand
TTAAGTTTTTTATTTGCAGGAGGGAAAGGAAACTTTTTTGCAAAAAAGTTTCCTTTCCCTCCTGCAAATAAAAAACTTAAATTAAATCGTCGTTGATACTGCGGGGAATGGTGTAGACTTCTTCTTTGACGGGGTCGAAAGTGAGCTTTTTGCCGTAAATAATGGCACGGACGAGAGTTGGGATCGGCAAGGTGGTGACGATTGAAAGTATGACGATCGCATTGAAAAAGTGGTCGTCAAGCATTCCCAGATCTTTACCGACAGCAGCTGCTGCCAGTGTGGCTGAAAGCTGTGGAACTGTCATTAAACCTGCACAGATACCTTTGGCGTTTGAATAACCGGAGAGTTTCATGGCCGCAAAACCTGAAAGCACTTTGCTGCCCACAAGTCCGATAATTGTAAAAATCAGAATTTGCAGGTTGCTGACCGAATTGAAAACCCGCAAGTCTGTATCCATGCCGATAGAGATAAAAAGAAACGGTATCAGCAATCCGTAACCGATTCCTTCAAATTTACGGAAAATATCCCTGCCGATGGTCTGATGCGAAATCAGAGGTGATAATCCCATGCCTCCGATAAATGCTCCGACAATCAGATTGACTCCGAGCAATTCTCCGACCATAACAGTTACCATGACGATAAAAAGGAAAATCGTAATAAGAGCATCTTTGTCATCAACTTTGTTGATTATCCATTTGCCGACTTTCTGGACGGTGAAGATTGAAACTGCCATATAAATCAGAACTATCAGCAGAAATACCGGCAGAAACCATTTGCCGAAAAACTGCGGGTCGATGTAGTTGAAAAGTGACAAGCCGGTTCCTGAAACTTCAGATACCGGCAGTTCCTGTTTGCGGAGCTGCACGCTGACTGCCAGCAGGATGATACTCGCCACGTCGGTTACAATCGTTGAGATAAGCACCGCTGCTCCGAACTTCGTTTTGCTCAGATTCAATTCGCGGATAACCGGAAAAACGATACCAACTGAGTGCGATGCAAACAGTGAAGCATAAAGCAGTTTGCCCGGCAGATCGTCAGGTTTGAAATAGGCGTAAACAAAATATCCTGTAATTGCAGGCAGCAGAAATGTCAGGATACTCAACAAAGTTACAGGCTTTTTTACATTATCTATCAGTTTGAAATCCGCCTCCATCCCTGCCAGTGCCATCAAAAACACCAATCCCAGAGAACCCAGTGCGGCAATAAAAAATGAAAAGTTATTGTAAACTATATCAGGAGTGCCCAGAAAATGCAATGTATTGGTCAGATGTGACAGCATATTCAATGCGTTCGGACCGGCGAGGATGCCGACCAGCATGAGTGAAATTACTCCGGGAATGCCCCAGCGTCTCAGGATTGCCGGAAAAAAGGTGATACACGCAAGGAAAACGAGGAATATTATCAAAAAAGCATCACTTGTCATTTTATTTCCTTTCTTTATATTCCCCGTTCAGCAGGGGGAATCGTTCAGTGACGGGTCAACTGATGTTCAATATGCTGCAGACTGCGTTTGAATTCTTCTGATTTTTCACAGAGTTCAGGAACTTTTTTTATAGCATTGATTACGGTTGCATGATTTTTGCCGAAAGATGAACCGATTTCCGGCAGTGAATGTCCGGTAAGTTTGCGGCTCAAATACATGGCTGCCATACGTGGTTCTGCAATATTTTTCGGACGTGCATTGCCAAGAATATCGCTGATTTTGATATTGAAATGCTGAGCGACTGCACGTTGAATATCGTCAATATAAACAGTTTTGGCGACCATCTCTTTTGTAATGAGATTGGCAAGCAGTTTCTCTGCGTGATCAATGGTGATTATTGTATCTTTGTGCATATTGGCGTATGCAGTCACACGGATGAATGCTCCTTTGAGACGGCGGACACTGCTGGTGATATTGTTGGCAATAAACTCAAGTACAGCATCGCTGATTTTCACTTTGACGGAATTATCACCGCGGATGGCACGCAAAATAGCAAGTCTGGTTTCAAATTCAGGAGCGTTTATTTCCTGAGTCAAGCCGGATTCAAAGCGGCTGACCAGACGGTCTTCGAGACCTTCAATGTCGCTCGGCTGCTTGTCTGAAGTCAGAATGATCTGTTTGCGGCTGTTGTACAGAGTGTTGAAGGTATTGAAAAATTCCTCCTGCAAACGGGGGGATTTTCCGAGAATATGCACGTCATCAACGAGAAAAATATCAACATTACGCATGGCTGTACGAAAATCATACATATTTTTGTGGTCTTTGACCAGTTCCACAAAGTCATTCAGCAACTCTTCACAGGTCGTATAACGGATCGAAAGTGACGGATTATGAGAAATTGCTTCATTGGCAACTGCCTGAAGCAGATGGGTTTTTCCGACACCGGTTCCGCCGTATATATAGAGAGGATTGTACATTGCTCCCGGATTCAGAGCAACGCTTTTGATGGTTTCATAAGCATAACGGTTCTCTTCGCCGACGAGAAAGTTCTGAAAAGTATGCATATTGAGCATATTGATATTGAGGCCTATTACCTTTTTCGGTGCAGGGGCTTCTTCGGTAGTTGAAGTCATTTCGTTTTTTGCTTCTGCTTTTTCTGCAGCGGGTGCAGTAGGTTCTGCAAACAGGGGATCGTCTGCAAAAAGCCAGCCCTGAACTTCATCGGATTCTTTTGCGGGGGCTGATTCTGCAATTTTTGCATTTTCAGCGGGTGCGGGATAGCCTTCGAGGAATTCAAACTTGAGATTGTAACTGCAAGCCTTGAGAGAATCCTCAAGCAGATCGCTGTAGTGTTCTGTCAGCCAATCTCTGAAAAAGTCGTCTGGAACGCCGATTTTTATGGTGTTGTCAACAATTGCAAGCGGAGTGGTTTTGCTGAACCATCCGGTGTAAGCGGCTTCGCTGACAGTCTTTAATTTTTCCATCGTATCTTTCCAAACTGATACGATATCGCAATTTATCGAATTCATTCCTGACCTGACTATTGCATAAGTTATTAACAATTACAGCCGCAGTGTATGCGGCACGCTGCATATATCACTTGAAAACTTATGGCTTTTGGGAAAAATCCGTATTTTAACGGGTTTTTACCATAAACCATTGATTTTCAAGGCTATACCATCATTTTGAGGTTAAAATCAACCTTCAGGATGTTGTTCTGTACCCTGAAAAACAGAGCCGGAAAGCGTAAGTCGCTGATAATCAAGCAAATCATGTTTTCCGGCATTTTTTGTTATTTTTTGCAAACCCTTATAATTGAAGGATTCACAGAGTTATTAACAAGTTATTAACAGCCCCGGGAGGCTTGCCTTGCGGCGAAACATTACTAAATTTAACCGCAAAACAAGAATAGTCAAATCAAAAATCCAAAGTTTTTAAGAAATTTTTTTGCAAAAAAAACAGCTTTGGGGCTTGACAAATTTTTTTTAAGTTCAAAGTCTTGCAAAAAATAAAATAATTCATTTTTTTTAACTTTCCAACTTGACAATATTCCTTTTTATGCTAATTTTTCCGGCGAAAGGAGAAATCTTATGATTTACGTTGTTGCAACATCAGAAGTAAAACCGGAATGCCGGGAAAAGTTCATTGAATTTGCCAGAAAAAATCTTCCCAATGTACACGCCGAAAAGGGTTGTATTATGTATCAGCTCTGCGGAGATTTTGAAAGCGGTTTTGCCGCACAGCAAAAATGCGGTGAAAACTCACTCGTTTTCATTGAATGCTGGCAGGATATCGAATGTCTCAAAGCTCATCTGGCGACCCCGCACATGAAAAAATTCATGGAAGATGTAAAAGACCTCCGCATTTCATCTTCATTGAAAGTGCTTTCAAATTTCTGAAAAACTTTCAGACAAAAATCCCTGCGGTATCTCTCTGCGGGGATTTTTTCTATATATAATACATAATGTAATGTCAACTTTGTATTATTGCAAGCGATGCAGGATATTTTTTGCATTTTGATTTGCAAAAAAAATTTTGAGTATTATATTTAGAAAAATCCAAAAGGAGAATTTATGGAAATAAGAATTGTAGAAGAAAAAGATGCAGTTTTGCTGGCAGAATTGCGTGTGGCAATGCGTAAGGAACGTGAAACATCTGCAATGCCGATGGCTGAAAATGATTTTTTGCAGGCAAATATTGATTATTTCAGTGAATTTATTGCAAACGGTTCGTATTACGGACTGATTGCAGAGGAGGACGGCAAAATTGCTGCAACCGGAGGTATATGTTTTCATAATCATCCGCCGAGTTACGGAGTGCCTAACGGCAAAAGTGCCTGTCTGCTCAATATGTACACTTTGCCGGATTTCAGGGGCAGGGGACTTGCAGGAAAAATTGTCTCTATGCTGGTTGACAGAGCTGCTGAATGCGGCTGCTGCAAAGTTTATCTCAATGCATCTGATATGGGCAAAGGCGTTTATATTAAATTCGGTTTCAAAGAAGTATCCAATGAAATGGTCTTTGACATAAAGAAATAAATACCTTTAATATAAAGATTTATGCACCTCAAAAGCCGGTATGACTTGTGAAAGGTGCATTTTTTATATCTTTTGCAAACGCTCTGTGCCGGTTTTGATGGAATAGGCAGCAGAGTCTTTGCTGAAAATAATAGAATATATAAAAAATCTGTTTTTTTTGATTTTTGCGGTTGACATTTTTTTAAGTGCAGTCTATATTAGGAAAGATATATATTTTTCGATTAACGTTAATTTTTAAAATATGAATAAAAAAGGTACAACTTTAAAAGATGTTGCATTGAGGTGCGGGGTCTCTGTGGCTACTGCATCGTACGTTTTGAACGGCAAAAATACATCTTTCAAGATCTCTGAGCAGTCTGTAAGACGAGTGCTTGAGGAGAGTTTGCGTATGAATTACCGTCCTGACCAGGCGGCTCTGGAATTGGAGAAGCTCAAACGCAAAAAACTTTCAGTGCTTATGTATTCCCCCTGGATCCACAGTCAGTATTCAGACTTTATGTTTCAGGTGAATCAGGTTTTTGACCGTGCGTTGCAGGAAAATCAGATAAAAATTGATTCGCAGTTTTTTTCTGCCGGACAGCTGCACAAAATCCTGAAACCTTTTAAATGCGAAAAATATGATATTGTTCTGATAATGGGTACAAATGCAGATGATGAACTTTTTCTGGTAAAAAAATGTATCCGGCTCAAAAATATAATCCTGCTTCACAGAAATAATGAAAACTTTATCAGTTCATGCGGTAATGACGGCGAGATTTGTATGCAAATGGCTGACCGTCTGCTTGATAGAAGTTATTATAACAAATATGTGCTGGTTCATAATCAAATATTTTCGCCCAAAGAAGCAGAACGTATTGAAGGATATAAAAAAGCATTTGCAAAATACGGTGATTTTCATGAAGTTATCATGGAAACTGCAAATGACGATTTTGCAGAAGATTTGCTTGAGTGCTTCGGCAAAGATAAGGTTTGTTTTATTTTCACAATGTACATCACTGCTGCGAAAATGCTGAAATATATGATTCAGCAGAATATCAATGTGCCGCATGAGTCCGGTATTGTCGGATATGACTGTCACTCTCTCTTGGATAAATTTATGACACCGGCATTGACAACGATCGATCCGGATTATCGTGCAATGGCAGAAGAGGTTCTGCATCTCGGAAAAGTTATAAAAAATGGCGATACGCCGTTTTCACATATTACAAAAGCAAAAATAGTTGAGGGGAATTCTGCAATAATATAAAAAGATGATTCCGGAAATAAAAATTTGATTTTTTTGTTAACGTTAAACGGAGATATGGTATAATATATTGTAATGTTGATTATAGGAAGGAAAAAGTAGTGTGACACGGCACAGCCGTATGCGTGCGGCAGGGCGTGACAAACAATAAGGAGTTTAAGGAAGTTAAGGAATTTAAGGAAAAAACAAATGACTGCACCAGAGACGGGCTGATGTGGAC
>JAFVUZ010000029.1 GCA_017502435.1 Lentisphaeria bacterium | reverse complement strand
GATCTTTATCAGCTTTCCTGCGGAAAAATTGCGTACTTCGATGTATTCAGAGAAATCAAACGCAAACTGGTTGACCGGGGGATCCCCGCCGATGAAATTGCCATCATCAATGATTATAAAACCGACAAACAGCGTCAGGAACTCTTTGACCTTGTGAATAAAGGCGATGTCAGAGTTATTATGGGAACAACCCAACGGCTGGGAACCGGTGTCAATATGCAGGAACGCCTTGCCGTGGAACACGATCTTGATGCACCGTTCCGTCCGGCAGATGCCGAACAGCGTACCGGTCGGCTGGTACGGCAGGGAAATATTCTTCCCGAAGTGGAAGTCCTGCGGTACGGGATGGAAGAAACTCTGGATGCCGGAATGTATCAAATCCTTACCCGTAAGCAGAAATTTATCAATGACGCTTTGAAAGGCAGACGCCGGAATATGGATGAACTTAATGACTCAGCCGTGGACTATGCGTCATTTTCTGCACAAATCAGCGGCAATCCCATGCTGATGCGGAAAGTTGAACTGGAAACCCGTCTCCGGGAATTACAGGCATTGGAGTATCAGTTCCGCCGTTCTATCCGCAGGGATGTGGATTTGAAAGCCGAGCTGCAGCGGGCAATTCCACATATTGAAGAGGATATCATCAAACTCAAAGAACTTGCGGCACATCCGTTTTCAACAGAGTTTCCGGAAATCGAGATCAATGGCATCAAATTGGATGGCACAACGGAATACAAGGTCAAACAGCTTACCAGTCATATGATGCAGAAAGGTCTCTTTCCGGCATTGCAGAAAGCCAAGGCTGACTTTGAAGATACGATTATTCCGGCAGGATTTGTCAAAATCAACGGTATTGAAATTGAACTGAACGCCCATTGTCCGGTGGAAAGCTACCGTGTCCGTGAAGATAAACTTGCGATTCGTTATCATCTTACCGGACACGATTTCTATAACCGTAAAATCAAACTCGGCAGTGAAGTTACCACTGGAAACGGCTTGATTACCAGTCTGAAGAGCATTCTTGCACATAAAGCTGAAGAGGCTGTAAATGAAGCGGATCAGTTGAAACTCAACCGTCAACGCTTGCAGCAGCTTCAGGATTCTGACAGACAGAAAGTTTTCAAATACGCCGATGAACGAATTCAACTGCAAAAGGAACTTGATCAAATTCTTTATGAACTCAACGAAAAAGATCTGCTCCACGAAGATAAGACTTTTGCAGCAATGCCCCGGTTGAGTGATTATCTTGATCTGGGAATAGAACTGATTACTCAGGAAACGGAAGTATCTGATGATGACGATGAATCAGAAGAAAATGAGGAAGTCTGTACGAATGAGTGCATAAAGAGAGAGATGATTGCAAAAGTAATTCAGAAAAAATCAAAGATGCAGCTGCAAAGAGATGTGAAAGGTAATTTGAGGCAGCTACCCGCAGTGGTAACTGCCGAAAATGCTCCTTTTGCAGATCAAAGCAGATGTACTTTCAGATTTTTGAAGACTTTTGTAATCATCTCAAAAGCAAGAGCAGTCCCACTTGTTCTTTGGACCGCTTCCCAGACGGCCGGAGTCCCGACCAGTTTTGTATCACGGACACCGCCGCGGAAACTTTGGACCGCTTCCCAGACGGCCGGAGTCCCGACCGTCTCACGGTTCCTTTGTGAAAGAACAAGATGTTCCCGAACTCGAAATCAATATCAACAAGATAAGGAGAAGGACAAATGGCTGCTTACGCAAGAATCTACGGTTTTCAGGTCGTCAATGCAAGAAGCATCAAAGGACACGAAGAAGATTACACCTGTCTGGAAGCTGACTGCTACATCACCAATGGAGAGTACGATATGCTCACTGAAATTCTCGAAAAGGAGTTTTGACATTATGAAAAAAGTCTATCAGCAATGCTGTAAGTGCAAAACGATCTACGAAAGTGATTGTAAGGTCGTTCCTTATGCTTATTGTATTATGAAAAATTGCGGCGGTCTTGTCCCCTATGAGGCAAGCCGCCAGGAAGAATTAAAAAACAAATTCAATAAAACTGAAAGGAAGACAAAATGAACGCAACAGCCAACACCGTCAACAACATTCCCGTCATCACTATTCAGGAGCCCGGAGCCAAAGCGACCAATGCCCAGCTGCGGGTAATCGGTCATGCCGTCAAAGAAAATCAGTTGGAACGTTTTGATGAAAATGCCTGGAAGAATATGACCAAAGGTCAGGCAGCAGAAATCATCACCAAACTGTACGCCGATCACGGAGAACTTCCGGCATCGCAAGCTCAGAAAACCAAACTTGGAGATTTGATCCGCAGAGGTTTTCTTAAAGGGCTGAAACGGGAAACTTATCAGAACCTTACCAGTTCACAGGCAAAACGCATGATTTATAAAGGATTGCAGAATGAAACTGCCAACCGGACCGTTGAAGGATACGAACCGCGGGAGCCGCTGGCACCCCGTGCCCCAATGACAGAACGGCAGAGTGAACGGCTCACTCAACTGGTGAACGATGGATTTCTCTCCCGGTTTAATTACGGATTTTTCCGTAAAATGACTCATGAACAGGCGAGCAAATACATTCGTCTTGGCAAGTGGCGGCAAGCCAATAACCAAAAGTCAGCATAATTTTTATCTTAATTTGATGCCAACAGCAGATGAGGATAGTAATTCCTTTATATTATCCTCTTTGCTCCTTAAATATTTTGCAAAAGCATTCCATTTTTCTGCAGCATCATTTGAAATGTTGAAATTTTTATCACATTCACCTTTTATATTTTCAAACACCTCGTCACCAGCTCCAATACCCCAAATTACATCGCAATGCTTTTTTATCGAATGAAAAACATTAACAATTGAATATGGAAAATCACTTGTATTTACTACAGAGGCAGGAAGGTTTTCGCAATATTCAACGGGCGGAATAATGTTCATTAATTCTGGAATGCAACATTTTGAATGAGCATCGTAAATACGTTTTTGCAGCTTCCGTGCCAAGTCGTTGTTTATGAATATAAAAGGAGGATGATTTTTTGCATCAAAATTACTTGCTTTTTCGAATACTGGACCAAAAAATCCATTATCGTCAAAATATCCGTCACCAACAGCGACTCCTCCTCTTACCAAATACCCTTTGTTATAGAGTTGTAAAATAGATATTGGTAAATTTTCTAATAAACCTGCTAAAAGTTTAATTTCATCACAACATTTGTCTTCCGATTCATGAAAATAGGCAATATAAACACAATCTGAAAACCGCCAAACTTTTCTTGTGCTATAACCTTGATGATTATATTGCCTTTTTTCTTCTTCTTTAAAGACTTTATGAAAAATTTCATGAACCGCATATTTTTCTTTGAATGAATTTCTGGCGGTAGTCCCTAAAATATCTATAAATGCGACTGCCATTTTTGAATATTTGCACATAAAAAATCTCCTATTCTCAAAAAACATTAAAAATATAACATCATTTTGATGTATTTACAAATGTTAGTTTTGTTTTT